>CALHLW010000018.1 GCA_938034615.1 uncultured Neomegalonema sp.
AATAGCCGTGGACCAGCACGAGGGGCGAGCCGCTGCCCTGCCGCGCGACGGCGAGGCGCTGCATCAGAAGCAGGCTTCCAGCAAAGCGCGGGTATTGGCCTCGGTCATCTCGACCGGATTGCCGCCGGTACTCGGGTCGGCGAGTGCCCCGGCGATCAGACGGTCGATGTCGGGGCTGACGACGCCAAGGTCGGTCAGATTGGCCGGGATGCCCAGCAGGGCGTTCAGGTCGCCGACGAAGGCGTAGAAACCCTCATAGCCGCCGTCGATTCCAAGATAGGCCGCTGCCGCATCCAGCCGGTCGCGTACCGCCGCTTCGTTGAAGCGCAACACCGGCTGCATGACCACAGCGTTCGTCGTGCCGTGGTGGGTGTGGTGCATGGCGCCGATCGGGTGGCTGAGGGCGTGGATGGCCCCGAGACCCTTCTGGAACGCCGTCGCGCCCATCGCCGCCGCGCTCATCATATGGGCGCGAGCGTCGAGATTGCCGCCATCCTCGTAGGCGATCGGCAGACTCTCTTTCACCAGCCCCATCCCCTCAAGCGCGATACCCTGTGACATGGGGTGATAGTGCGGCGAGCAATACGCTTCGAGACAATGGGCGAAGGCGTCCATGCCGGTGCCAGCGGTGATCGCGGCGGGCATCGAGACGGTCAGTTCGGGATCGCAGATGACCGTGACTGGCAGCATCTTCGGGTGGAAGATGATCTTCTTGGCCTCGGTTTCGGAATTGGTGATGACGCTGGCGCGGCCCACTTCCGAGCCGGTTCCGGCAGTGGTCGGCACGGCGATGACCGGATGGATGGCCTCGGGGTCGGCGCGAGTCCACCAGTCGCCGATATCCTCGAAATCCCACAAGGGGCGCGATTGGCCGACCATGAAGGCCAGCACCTTGCCGAGATCGAGACCGGAGCCACCGCCGAAAGCGATGACGCCGTCATGGCCACCCTCGCGATAGACGGTCAGCCCCGCCGCCACGTTCTTCTCATTCGGGTTCGGGTCCACGTCGGAGAACATCGCGCGGCCAAGCCCGGCCTTCTCCATCAGGTCCAGCGCGCCCTGCGTAACCGGCAGGTTTGCAAGCCCCCGATCCGTAACCAGAAGCGGCTTGGCGATCCCCGCCGCAGCGCAGACCTCACCAAGTTCCGCGATCCGCCCCGCACCGAAGCGCATGGCGGTCGGGTATGACCAATTTCCGACGAGCTGCATGGCGATTTTCCCTCTTGAGATAGTCTGCTACGGGCAGACAAGGCCGCTGCCACTAACACCGAATTGCATTCACATAACCGGCCTCGGCGTAGGACAGGATATGCCTGTCCCGCGTGAGAATCGGTAGATCCATCGCCCGCGCGGTCGCGACGATGATGCGATCCGCAGGGTCTTTCAACCTGTTCTCCGGCAGAAACGAAGAGTCGATCAGAATGTCGGGGGTCAGGGGCGCAACGACGACCTGCCCTTTCTGCAGAAAAAGTTGAAGCCATTCCTTCGCATCCATTGTCAGGGGCAATCGTCCGCGTGAGACAAGAAGGCCGATTTCCCATGCCGTCATCGGTGAAATCATCAATTGGCCACCCGCTTCAGCGGACTTGCCGATCGCCGTATTTGCCTGAACGTCAAGTGGTTCATCTTGTGCCAGCCACAGGACGGCGCATGTGTCGAGAAGAATGTTCAAACGGACGTAGCCCAGTCCGGGTCGGCGGGATCGGTCAGGTCGAGGTCGGCACGGATAGTCATCGTCCCTTTCATGCACCCGAACACCGGATGCCTACCGGTGCCCTCGTCGGCTCGAAGACCATCGTCCTTAACACGCCGGAAGACGACTTCACCGGCTTCAAGATTCACCGCTTCGGTGCGATACCCGGCATCGAGCCATGCGCGAGTCATAACGCTGTTGGATGGATTGTTGCTCCACCAAGCGCGGTGTCGGCGGGCGGATGGAGGCAGTCTGGTCTGTATTACAGACTCGATCTGCTCGAAGGACATGGGAACGCGCCCTTCCCCCCGCTGCACGAGATGAGCGTTCAAAGGGTCATATTTTGACATGAGAAGCTCCTTGGCAGTCCAGGAAACATGCACAAACACACACTTGGCGTCAATGTACCTTTTTCGCCCTATGCCCTCTCAAAGCCGCGTGCGATCTCGTAATCGGTGACGATGCGGTCGAACTCTTCTTGCTCCCATTCGGCGGCGCGGACGTAGTGATCGATCACGGCGTCGCCCATCGCCTCGCGCAGCATGGCGGAGCCGCGCAGGGTTTCGGTGGCGGCGCGCAGACTGCGCGGGATATCGGGTGCGGCATCGCCTGTCTTGTAGACATCGCCGCGCAGGGGTGGCTCCAGTGGCAATTTCTGCTTCAACCCTTCGATCCCGCAGGCGATCTGGGCGGCGAGCGCGAGATAAGGGTTCAGATCCGACCCGCCGGTGCGGCACTCCATGCGCACGCCACTCGTATCGGCCCCGCAGAGGCGGAACCCGGCGGTGCGGTTGTCGATGGACCAGATCGTCTTGGTCGGCGCGAAGGTGCCTGCGGCGAAGCGTTTGTAGGAATTGATATAGGGCGCGAGGAAGACCGTCACATCTGGCGCGTAGCGGATCAAGCCTGCGCAATAGTGGCGCATCGTCTCGGACATGCCATGTTCGCCGTTCGGATCGTGGAACGCGCTCGTCCCGTCTTCGTGCCACAGCGATTGGTGGATATGCGAGGAGCTGCCGACCTTGTCATGGTGCCATTTCGGCAGGAAGCTGGCGGCCCTGCCCTGCTGCCATGCAATTTCCTTGACCGCGTGTTTGGCGATGGTGTGGTGATCGGCGCAGGCCATCGCGTCGGCGTAGCGGATGTTTAGTTCTTCCTGACCGGTTTCGGCCTCACCCTTGGAGTTCTCGATGGGGATGCCCGCTGCATAAAGATGATTGCGGATCGGGCGCATGACGCCCTCTTCCTTCGTGGTCTGGAGGATGTGGTAGTCCTCATTATAGCCGCTGATCGGCGCGAGATCGCGGAAGCCGGATTTGCGGATTTCCTCGAAGCTTTTCTCGAAGAGGAAGAATTCGAGTTCGGTGGCCACCTTTGCCGTGAAGCCGAGTTCGGTCAGCCGTTCAATCTGGCGTTTCAGGACGGCGCGGGGCGAATGGGGAACCGGGGCGTGGGTGTGGTGGTCGATGATATCGCACAGCACCATGACAGTCCCGTCCAACCATGGCAGGGGGCGCAGGGTGGCAAGGTCCGGCTTCATGACGTAATCGCCGTAGCCCTTCTCCCAACTGGTCGAGGCATAGCCATCCGGCGTCGCCATCTCCAGATCTGTGGCGAGCAGGTAGTCGCAGCAATGGGTTTCCTCCCACGCGCTTTCGACGAAATTGGCAGCGTGGAAGCGTTTGCCCATCAGGCGGCCCTGCATGTCCACGAGGCAGACGAGGACGGTATCGACCGTGCCTGCCGCGACCTGTTCCTTCAGGGTATCGAATGTCAGCGTGGCCATGGTCTTCCTTTCAGATGCTCCGCGCTGCATCGCAGAGGTTGCGCAGCTTGACCAGTGCGAGATCACGCCCGAGGAAGCCGAGGCCGCAATCGGGGGCCGCGATCAGGCGGTCGGCGGGGATATGTTGCAGAACTTCACGCATCCGCGCCGCTATGGCGTCTACAGTTTCGACCTCGCTGGATGCGATGCGGATGAAGCCGACGATAAGGCTGGACTTCTTGAACCGCTCGAACAATTCCGCCGGATTGTGGCGATGGGCGTCCTCGATGGAGATGGCATCGACGGTGCCGTCCATCGCCTCCGCGATGCGTAGATAGGCGGTGGGATCGGCCTTCGGATAATCATGGTCGTCCAAATGGTTGGGATAGCCGCAGCACATATGCGCGGCGCGATGAACGGTATCCGGTACGCCTTCGAAGCAGCGGGCGAGGGTCGCGATACCGTATTCCAGAGCGTCGTCGGGTTTGCGGGCGAAGATCGGTTCGTCGATCTGGATATGGCGGCATCCGGCCTCCACGAGTGCGTGGACTTG
>CALHLW010000019.1 GCA_938034615.1 uncultured Neomegalonema sp.
GTCATAGAGATGCGCGCCCTCGGGTTTACCGGAGGCACCGTGACCGCGCAGGTCCGGGGCGATGAGGCGATATCGCTTGGCCAATTCGCCCGTGAACTGCTTCGACCAAGACAGATGATGCTGCGACCAGCCATGGATCAACAGCAGAGGCGGCCCGCTCGTGTTGCCCGCTTCACGCACATGCAGCTTCACGCCGCCATAGCCGGTGACGGTATGGGTGAGCGCCTTCATTGAACACCCTCTGGCATCGCCGCATCGTCCAGCGCCGTCGCGTGGCGATAGGCGTCGCGATCTTGTACGAGGGTGACATATTTCCTGAATATCTCACGCTCGGGGATCGACCCGAACTGGAGGCCCCAGCCTACATGCGCGCCGACATAGACATCCGCCGCCGTGAAGCGATCCCCGGCAATGTAGAGCGTCCGATCCAGCAAGAATTCGAGGCCTTGTATCGCGTCGTCATAGGTGCCGTAGCCCGCCATCTGCGTTTGTGCGGGCGGCGTCTCAAGGCCCATGGCCTTGTTCGTCACCGCCGCCTCGACCGGCCCCGCGAGAAAGAACAGCGCACGATAATAGGCCCCGCGCTCTGCCGCCGTAGGGGCCAACTCCGCGTCGGGAAAGGTCTCGGCCATATAGGCGCAGATCGCCGCCGTTTCGGTCACGATCGTCTCGCCATGCATGAGGCACGGCACCTTGCCCATCGGATTGATCGCCCGATACTCCGGCGCCTTTATCGAATCACCGTATTCAAGCATTTCAGTCCGGTAAGGTTGCCCGACTTCCTCCATCATCCACCGCGCAATGCGCCCGCGTGACATGGGGTTGCTGTAGAGAACGAGTTCCGCGCTCACTTCGCCCATTCCTCACCATAGGCCACGGTGGACGGGCCTTCTTTCGCAGGGCCTTTCTGGACCTCGAAACTCGGCTTCGTTATCTCGGGCGGGGCATCGGCCTTCTCGATCTTCACGCGCAGGTCGTACCACGCCGCCTGTCCGGTAATCGGGTCAGAGTTCCCCCAGCGCAGGCCGTCGCCTTTCTCGGGCAACAATTCGTGGATCAGATGGTTGAGCAGGAAGCCCTTCGTCGCCTCCGGTGCATCGGGGGAGAGCGCCCATGCTCCAGCCCGTTTGCCGATGGCATTCCATGTCCAGAGCGTCTTGCCGTTCACCGCATCCATCCGCGCGACTGGCACCGTTATCCTTCCATGATGAGACGAAACATGCGCCCAGTCGCCATCCTCCAGCCCATGCGCGTCGCAGATTTCGCCCGGCACATAGAGCGGGTTGCGCCCATGAATCTGTCGCAGCCATGCGTTCTGTGACCCCCACGAGTGATACATCGCCGCAGGTCGCTGGGTGATGGCGTGGAGCGGGTACTCGGTCTGATCGACCATTTCTTCTTCGAAGGGCGCGTACCATATCGGCAGAGGATCGAAGGCTGCATGGACCCGCTCGCGCAGATGCTCGGGTGGCTGGCGGTCGCCATGGCCCTCGGCAGCGAGGCGGAATTTCTGCACCGTCTCGACATAGAGCTGCATCGTGTAAGGCGCTGGCGCGTCGAAGAAGCCAAGTTTTACCGCCCAGTCCTGATAGGCTTGGTTCGCGAACTTGTAGTAGGCCGCCTCGTCCGGCACATGCTCGATCCAGAAGCCGCCATTGTCGATATACTTCTGGATCTGATCCGGGTTCGGTGCCCCGCGACCATGGGTTTCGCCGCCCTCGCCGCGCCACCCCGCGAGCGGCCCGATGCCGGGCTTGCGCTCGTGGTTGATGATATAGTCGGCATAGTCCTTGTACTTCGCCGAGCCATCCTCGTTCGTAAAGGCAGGCAGTCCTAGCCGTGCTCCCAACTCGCAGAGCGTGGACTGGAAGCCCTGCACATCGCGCCCGACCCCTTGCGTTTTGGGGTCAACCACAGGCCAGCGGATCGCGTCGGCGGCGGCATCAGCCTCGCAGATCGGGCGGTCGAGCAGCGAGATACAATCGTGCCGCTCCAGATAGGTCGTGTCCGGGAAGACGAGGTCGGCATAGGCGACCATTTCCGACGAATAGGCATCCGAGTAGATGATATGCGGGATCGTGTACTCGCCGCTCTCGTCCCGCTGCTCCAGCATATCCATTACGCCGCGCGTATTCATCGACGAGTTCCACGACATGTTTGCCATGTAGAGGAACAGCGTGTCGATCTTATACGGATCGCCCGCCACCGCGTTGGAGATGACCATGTGCATCATCCCATGAGCCGACATCGGTGCATCCCAGGAGAATGCCTTGTCGATTCGGCGGGGTGAGCCGTCATCGTTTATCATCATGTCTTCGGGACCGCGCGGATACCCCAGATGCGGGCCGTCGAGCGGGGTGTTCGGCGCGTGACCGCTATGGGGCTTGGGATGGGCGTCCACGGGCTTGGGGTAGGGGGGCTTGAACCGGAATCCGCCGGGGCACTCAACCGAGCCGAGCAGCAGTTGCAGCACATGGATCGCTCGGCAGGTCTGGAAGCCATTGGAATGGGCGCTGATGCCGCGCATGGCGTGGAAGCTGACCGGGCGACCGGTCATTTTCTCGTGCCGTTCACCGTATACATCGGTCCACGGCTGGTCGACCTCGATGGCTTCTTCGAAGGCAGTGTAAGCCAGTTCTGCCGCCAACCGCCGGATCGTCGCGGCGTCGATACCCGTCTTCTCGGCCACAGCGTCGGGCGAATAGGTGTCGTCGAGATATTTCTCGGCCATGATCTGAAAGACCGGCACGGCGGTACGTCCATCATCGAGACGAACCTCGCCTTTAAGCGCCGCATTCTTGCGGGCGGTCTTGGCGTTCTGTGCGGCGTTGGCATGACGGTTCAGGACCAGCGGATTACCGTCCGCATCTCGCGCGAACATGCCGTCATCGGCGGCACCCGGATCGCGGATCACCAGCCACGGGGCATTGGTGTAACGGAGCAGATAGTCTAGATCGACATGGCCGGTTCGGATCAGCTCGTGAACCATGGAGAGGATAAAGAGGCCGTCTGTTCCAGGCGTTACGCCCACCCATTCGTCAGCAATGGCATTGTAGCCGGTGCGAACCGGGTTGACGGCAACGACCTTCGCGCCGCGTTCCTTGAGACGCCCCAGACCCATCTTGATCGGATTGGAGTCATGGTCCTCGGCCACGCCGAAGATCATGAACATCTTCGTGCGTTCCCAGTCCGGCGAACCGAACTCCCAGAAGGCCCCGCCCATCGTGTAGATGCCTGCTGCCGCCATATTGACCGAGCAGAAGCCGCCATGGGCCGCATAGTTCGGCGTCCCGTAATTCTGCGCCCAGAGGCCCGTAAAACTCTGCGATTGGTCACGCCCAGTAAAGAAAGCCAGCTTCGAGGGATCAGTCTCGCGGATCGGTTTCAACCATGAAACAGCAGTATTCAACGCCTCTTCCCACGAGATCGCCTCGAACTCTCCCGACCCACGCGGCCCAACCCGCTTCAACGGCGTCATCAGGCGCGCGGGCGAATAATGCTGCATGATCCCCGCGCTGCCCTTGGCGCAGAGGACGCCCTTGTTGACCGGATGGTTCTTATTGCCCTCGATATACCGGACCAGTCCATCGCGGATATGCACGTTGATCCCGCATCGGCAGGCGCACATGTAACAGGTCGTGCATTTCACCTCATCCGAGACCTTCGGAGAGCGTTCGACATGGGGCTCGTCGAGAGGGGGCATGGGCAGTCCTCGGGCAGGGGCGTCTGGATCGACGTGTTGTGTCAGCTTTGGGGCAGAGGTTAACGTCCGTCAAGGACTGGACCCAAGATGCTGCAAGACTGGTACACGATTATTGAAACTCTACGTATCGATTTCTGAACCGTTTTGCCAAGCCCCGAAATCCTTCTGCTCAGGGGACAGGTTGACACGGGGTAACGACGAGATGCTCGGAACGGTTGTCTTCCTGAACTGCAACTC
>CALHLW010000020.1 GCA_938034615.1 uncultured Neomegalonema sp.
CGCGGCCCCGGTCCCGGCGTGGTCTTGCGTTTCGGATCAGGGTTCTTGCGCCGATCAAACAGCGGAAACGCAGGCAAACCCTTCGATGCGCCTTTGCCTTTCCCGCGCGGGCCACCCTTCTTGCGCTTTTCCAGCGAGGGCAAATCCCAAACGAAAGGCACCCCCTCCGCTTCAGCCGCCCGCATCACCAGCACGATCAACCGCCGCACGGCAGCTTCCGTAGGCAGCAACGAATTCACGATTCTTCGGTGCAGATGCCTCGGCAGCGTCTCGATCACCGCCCCGGCCAACAGCCCCGCGGTTGCGAACAGAGTCATCAGAGTCCAGCCCAGCGCCTTGCGCTGACGCTCGACCGACACCCCCCATTCCCAATCGCGTAGCCAATCCATCCGATGCCTTTGCTAAAAACAAAACATGAACAAAAAGGACGAAACAAACCCACCTGTCAAGCGCGCGGTGATCCCCTTTATCCTGTCATTCCCGTGAAAGCGGGAATCTCGCGCAACCTACGGTCTGCTTCAATCTTCGGGATTTAAAAGGTCGTGTCACCCCGCGACTTGATCATCGTAACCCCGGACGCAATTGCGTTTTCTCGGGGCTGACAAAAAAAGTAGAAACCGCACCTATCCCCGGTCCTTCGCACTCCGCCGCTTGCCCGCCAGCGCCCGCATGACCCCCCACAGGATCCCAACATCCGCCGCCGTCAACGGCGCGCGATGATAAAGATTGCGCAGGGCCGCTTTCATGGTCGGAGCCTTTTCCTCTGGAAAGAAAAAACCGGTCTCGTCCAGTTCCCCCTCCACGAAATCCAGCAGCCCCTCGATCTGCTCGCGCTCCGCTGCCCCGCCCTTGCCGGGATCGTAGACGACCGGCGGCGTCTCATCCGCCGCCTGCATCCATTCATAGCCGACAAGCAACACGCATTGCGCCAGATTGAGCGACGCAAAGGCCGGGTTCACGGGCGCAGTAATGATCGTATTCGACAGGATGATATCATCCGTCCCAAGGCCGGATCGCTCCCGCCCGAACAACACCGCCACGCGCTCTCCTCGCGCCGCCCGCTCGTGCATCTCCATCGCCGCCTGACGCGGCGTCACGACCCGCTTGGTCATACCACGCGGGCGCGCCGTGGTGGCATAGACATGGGTGCAATCGGCCACCGCCTCGCGGGTCGTCTCGCAGAGCCGCGCGCGCTCCAGCACATGGGTCGCCCCGGCGGCCATGGCAATGGCCGGATCGCTGGGCCAGCCATCGCGGGGGGCGACGACGGCCATGTCCTCCAGCCCGAAATTCCACATGCCGCGGGCGGCGGCACCGATATTCTCGCCCATCTGCGGCTCGACGAGGACAATACGGGGGTTGAGATTCTCGCTCATGGGATCGCGTTTTTCACCATCCAGAGGCTCGTGTCGAGTGCCTCCGCATGACGCGGCAAACCGACAACCGCCGCATGATCCAGCGCCCCCATCCGCGTAACGGCATAGCGGCTGGCGAAGATCGGCGTAAACGCCCCGCTCATCAGCCACCCCCCCAGCCCGTTCTGCTCGGTATAGCCGCGCCATGCCCAGTGATCCGGGTACGGATCGGGCAGGAAGATATCGTGGATATGCACCCGAACCCCCGGCTTCAGGCGCGGCAGGATGCGATTGAGGATCAGGTCCACATCCAACCCCGGCCACAGCAGATGGCTCGAATCGAAGAACGCCACATCCCCCGCCTCCAGCGCATCGAACAGCGGCAGATGCGCCTCCGATAACAGCGCCTTCTCCCACGTCACCGGCAGGCCGGACAGCGCCGCGCGCGGCTGTGGGTCGATGCAGGTGACGTCCCCGGCGGCCATCGCCGACAGAAACCGCGTTGAATGCCCCGACCCCACCTCCACGATCCGCCGCGCAGGGGTCTCGTCCAGCAGCGCACAGGTCGCGGCAGCATCCAGAGGGGGAAACCACGACTGATCCCATCGCGGTGCCGGAGGCGGCCCCCCGAACCCCTCGAACCGCGCGCGCATCGACGCCGCCCGCTCCAGCACCGCCTCGAAACCGCCGCGCTCCGCTTCGAGCCGCGCCTCGATCTCGGGATACCCGCCCGCCGCCTGCGCCGAGGCCGCATAGCGATACGGCATGAAGAAACCGCGCTGACCAAGGCCCAACGCGGTTTGCATCATCATTCTGGTGCGCCGCAGGCGCTTCTGGATCGTCACGGGTTCGCCTCCACCGCCATTCCCGTGCTCCATGGCAGGAAAGACGGCAGAGGGAAACCCCGTTACCCCCCGAGCGGCATACTCGCACCGATACGGAAGCGGTGGTCGGTAACGTCACCGTACAGCCCGTCATACCCCAGCGTCGTATAGATTCCGCCGAAGCCGAAGACCACTTCCGCCCCGAATTCCAGCGATGCCTCATCCGCACCGGGCGCAGAGGTCGAGAAGCTGCCCAGCGAATACTCACTGAGCGGCGTCACCGAGGCACTGCCCGTGCCGCCATCGCCGAATTCATGACCATACAGCGCCTTGGCCCGGAACATCGCGCCCTGTCCGTCATGGAAATTGCCCGCTTCGAGGAAGACGCCAACCCCTGCACGGGTCGAGGTGACTTCCGTATCTTCACTCCTGACCGCCGTGGCCGACCAGCCGCGCTCGGCATAGCCATCAACCTTCGAGTTCCAGTGCGAGAAGTTGGCAACAGGGCCAGCGCGCAGGATATCGTATTGCAGCAGGCGCAATCCCGCCTCTGCCGTCACGCCACTCACGGTCCCTTCGGTGCTGCCCGAGTTGCGGAACTCGCCGCCGTTGAGCGTCGTCACACGAGTCAGGTCGTCATAGTCGATCTTGCCCAATGTCGCCGTCGCGCTGCCGAAAAACGGGCCGGTATTGACCCCGGCAAACACGGTGCCGACGAGGGCACTGCCGTCGTATTCGAAGGCGTTATCGTTATTGGGCGAATTAACCTGCTGATATCCGGCTGCCGCGCCGACGGCAATTCCGTCAGACAGCACGTATTTAAGGCCAGCAATGCCGGACGTGTACGACGCATCCTGCTGCGGAAATCCAGTGGTGTCGCTGAGCTTAACACGCGATACCGTCCCGGCGATGAAGGGCGCTAAACCGGGGGTCGTCGTCTGCTCCCGCGAAAGCTGGTCGCGGGCGGCATCCGAAACACCCCGTCCCGAGGAAATCCCCACGCCGGGAAGACGCGCGAAGGCGGCAGGGGCGCTGACGAGCGCGGCGATGTAGTCGGAGATGATCTTCTGTCCTCCCGTCCCCAACCCGGTATTGGTGCCGAACAGCGCCTCGGCCTCGTCGGCAGCCGTAGGCGTACAGGGCTGATTGGGAACATTGAAGAGACAGGTATTCGCATGATCTGCATCGGGGTCGAGCCCGAACGCCGCCGGGTTGGCAATCGCAGCCTTGATCAGCGTATGCTGGTCGATGAGGATGATGTTCCCGTCTATTTCACGCAGACGCGCGAGCAATTCCGCGTTGAATTCCGTGGTCGCTTCGGTCCGGAATGTGGCCATGACGCTCGGGTCGAGCTCGAGTTCATAATACTCGCCGATGAATCTGACTTCTTCGTCCCTCAGCGCAAGGTTCTCCGCGTTCTGCGCGCGTTCGATCGCAAACAGCCGCGCTATTTCGACGGCATTGTCGGCTTCAATGACTTCAAGGCGCGCGGCTTCCAGGTTTTCAGTGAGGAATTCGATCGTTGCCTCGGTAGCGGTGTCACGGTCGAGCGCCTCTTCAAGAAGCACTTCCCGCTCGGCGACGACAACTCTCGCTGCCTCCGCCTCGGCGATACGATTGAGCCGGGACTGTTCCGCAACCTGCGCATTGACCGCAGAGGCTCTCGCATCGGCCACCCGTGCCCGAACTCTTGTCCCCGTGCTCGATACACGAGCAAGATCGACAATGCGCTCGGGCGTTTCGCCGAGGTCGAACTGATTCATCACGATGAGCAGACCCGACCCGGCATCCACGAGCGCCTCGGCTCCGGTCGCGATATTTTCGGCGGCCTGCCACGCTTCGAGGCTGCGTTGCGCCGCATCGAATTCCACACGGCTCCGGAAAAGGCTGATCGGTTCGCGGTTGGCGCCGTCGGTCATTCTGAGGTCGGCCAACCCACGAATATCCTCACCGCCACCGCCGAGCACGACCAGCGCACCATCGACCACACCCTGACGGTCGGGATCGTTCAGCAAGCCGGGCCGCGACCGGGCTTCGAAATCAACGAGAATTCCTGCATCGTCGTCATAGGCGATGTCGACCATATTCGCGGTGCCGATGATCGATTCGAGAACATCGGCACTGTGATAGTAGATCGACGCATAGTTCAGCCCATCCGACGCCTGCGGGATCGGATCGTCATGGTTTTCCTGCGGAATTTCCATGGGCTGCGATGGATCGACCGATCCCAGACCAAGCTCCTCGCCCAACATCTGGGTATAGACCTGATCACGGATCGATTCCCTGACGTTGAGCGGGTTCGTATCGCGATAGCGCCCGTCACCGACGCCCTGCTGCGCGCTGGCGAACCGCCCGCCGATGTTGCCGAACGCCCCCTGACGCGAAATATACTGCCCTGAATCCTGCTGGCGATCACCGAACACGACATACGTGCTCCAGCCCTCCGCCATTGCAACGGTCGAGAGTGAGGCGATGGCCGCACTGGTCATCAATGCGCGTACGAGGGGGCGAGAAGCCATGGAATTCTCCAATGAGCGGAAAGTTGTACTTTCGACCAATAAACACCGCAAAAATTGATATCCCGTTTGCTGCGCCATCATTCGTCAGGGTAATTTCATTTAGAATTTTCTCCTTTCCCAGTCGCCGAGCGCCGTGCTTGATCCGGGTCTTTCAGAGCGGGGAAGCTCATCTCAGCATCGACAGGCCCCGCCTCTGCAAAGCAGCATTGCAGTGTGCCTCGCACAGTGGTCTGTGCGCTCGGGCGAGACCAGGAGTGCAATGCGATACCCCTGCGTCATTCGTCGCCAAAACTTGCACATGGAACGCGGATGTTTATTGTGCGCCGCGAAATCCTGCCTGATCCGCGACGTCGGCTCCTGACCGTTGCCCCGCCACACGCAGCACTATCTCCCGAAGGAAAATACCGATGGCCAACCCGTCCAATCCCGACATCATCTATACCAAGGTCGATGAAGCCCCCGAACTGGCCAGCGCTTCCTTGCTGCCCATCATCCGCCGGTTCGCCGCCGCTGCGGATATCTCGGTGGGGACAAAGGACATCTCGCTGGCCGGTCGCATCATCGCGACCTTCCCCGAATCGCTGAGCGAGACGCAGCGGATCGACGATCACCTCGCCGAACTTGGCGAAACTGTCAAAACGCCGAGCGCCAACGTCGTCAAACTGCCCAACATCTCCGCCTCCGTGCCGCAGCTCGTGGCCGCGATCAAAGAGTTGCAGGGACAGGGCTACGCGATCCCCGACTATCCCGAATCCCCGGCGACCGATGCCGAAAAGGAAACCCGCGCCCGCTACGACACGCTCAAGGGGTCAGCAGTCAATCCGGTCCTGCGCGAAGGCAATTCCGATCGCCGCGCCGCCACCGCCGTGAAGAAATTCGCCCAGAGCAATCCTCACCGCATGGGCGAGTGGTCCTCGGACAGCAAGACCCGCGTAGCCTCGATGGACGGCAACGACTTCCGATCCAACGAAGTTTCCGCGACGCTGGACAAAGCCGCGACCGCGAAGATCGTTCTGGAAACCGCAGACGGCGAGACCGTGCTGAAGGAAGGCGTGTCCTATCCTGCGGGCACCGTGGTCGACGCGACCTTCATGTCGGCATCGGCCCTGCAATCCTTCCTCAAGGACGAGATCGCAAAGACCAAGGCGGAAGGCACCCTCTTCTCGCTGCACCTCAAGGCGACGATGATGAAGGTGTCCGACCCGATCATCTTCGGCCACGCCGTTAAGGCATGGCTTGCGCCCGTGTTCGAGAAATACGGCGACCGGCTGGCGGAACTCGGGGTCAGCGGCAATGCGGGCCTCGGCACCCTGCTCGACAAGGTATCGGGCGAGCCGGAGATCATGGCTGCCATCGACGACGTCACCGCCCAGCGCCCGCCGATGTATATGGTGAACTCCGACAGGGGCATCACGAACCTGCACGTTCCCTCCGACGTCATCATCGACGCATCCATGCCCGCGCTCATCCGCGCGGGCGGCAAAGGCTGGGGGCCGAACGGCAAAGAAGCCGACACGAATTGCGTGATCCCGGACAATTCCTATGCCCCCGTCTATGATGAGGCGGTCACGTTCTTCAAAGCCAACGGCAAGCTGAACCCGGCCACTGCCGGAACGGTGCAGAACCTCGGCCTGATGGCCCAGAAAGCCGAAGAATACGGCTCGCATCCGACCACCTTCGAGATCCCGAGCGACGGCACCGTCAAGATGATCCTCGATGACGGCACCGTGCTGCACCAGCACGAAGTGGAAGCAGGCGACATCTGGCGCTCCGCCTCCACGCGAAAAGCCCCCATCGAAGACTGGGTGCAGCTTGCCATCGACCGCCAGAAAGCCACCGGCTTCCGCTCGATCTTCTGGCTTGACGAAACCCGCGCCCATGACGCGGAACTCCTCGCCTATGTGCTCCCCATCCTCGACGCCAAGGGCGTGTCGGACAAATTCGAGATCATGGCCCCGCGCGAGGCCACCCGCGCCTCGCTGGAGACGATCACGAAGGGCGAGAACACCATCGCCATCACCGGCAACGTGCTGCGCGATTACCTGACCGACCTGTTCCCCATTCTGGAACTGGCGACCTCGGCGAAGATGCTGTCCATCGTGAAGCTGATGCAGGGCGGTGGATTGTTCGAAACAGGCGCAGGCGGCTCGGCCCCGAAACACGTCCAGCAGCTTCAGGAAGAAAACCACCTGCGCTGGGACTCTCTGGGCGAATTCTGCGCGCTGGGCGAGAGCTTCAAGTTCCTCGCCGACGCCAAAGGCAACGAAAAAGCCCGCATCCTCGGCGATGCCGTCGAGGCCGCCACGCAAGGCATCCTGGACAATGACCGCTCCCCCTCCCGCAAGGTCGGCGAACCCGACAACCGCGACAGCCACTACTGGTTCGCCCGCTACTGGGCCGAAGCCTTGGCCGCGCAGTCGGACGATGCCGGGTTGGCCGACGAATTCGCGCCCATCGCAAAAGCACTGGCCGAGAACGAGGGCGCCATCATCGGCGAGCTGGCGGCAGCGCAGGGCAAACCGGCAGATACGGGCGGTTA
>CALHLW010000021.1 GCA_938034615.1 uncultured Neomegalonema sp.
GACATGACCGCGACATATCGCGACGTGAAAGCGGACATCCTGTCGAAGATCGTCCGCAGAGAATGGGCACCGGGCAGTCTTATACCCGGCGAGATCGAGCTGGCCGAGCGGTACTCCTGCGCGCGTGCCACGGTCAATCGCGCTGTGCGCGAGCTGGCTGATGATGGCATCGTCGAGCGGCGTCGCAAGGCCGGAACGCGGGTTCGCCTGTCGCCCGTACGTCAGGCCCGTTTCGACATCCCTCTTACCCGCAGCGAAATCGAGGATCGGGGGTCTGCCTATCGCTATGCATTGCTCGGCGACTCTGTGGAGGCTGCGCCGGATTGGTTGAGCGAACGGCTCAAGATGCCCCCCAAAAGCAAGGTGCGGCACCTGACTTGCCTGCATTCCGCAAACGGATCACCCTATCAGTTCGAGGATCGATGGATCAGCCTGGCAACCCTGCCGCAGGCCGAGAAAGTGGATTTCTCCACTATCGGCCCGAACGAATGGCTCATTGCGACCGTGCCCTTCTCCAACGTGGAAATCGCGTTCTCGGCGAATGTAGCGGATGCCGCGCTTGCCTGGCACCTCGACTGCGCAATCGGAGACGCGCTCTTTACCACCGAACGTTCTACATGGTGGGAGGGGGAGGCCGTAACACAGGTGCGTCTGTCGTTTCGCCCCGGTCATCGTATGACGGCGCGCTATTGAGCGCGGACAGGTGCCAATACAGGAACTATCGACATGAACGATCTCCGCCTTGCTCCATTGCCGACACCTTGTCTGTTGCTCGATGAAGCGAAGATGAAGCGCAATATCGACCGGCTGTCGGCGCGGGCGGCGCGTCTCGGCGTGTCGGAGCGCCCGCATCTGAAGACGGTAAAATCCGTCGAGGCCGCGCGTTACGTGCTGAAGGACGGAACCGGACCGGCGACCGTGTCCACGCTGGCCGAGGCCGAGGTCTTCGCGGCGGCAGGGATTTCCGATATCTGCTACGCCGTCGGGATCGCACCGGGTAAACTGGAGCGGGTGCTTAACCTGCATCGGGCCGGGTGCCGCCTGACGGTCTTGCTCGATTCCGCCGTGCAGGCGCAGGCGGTCGCTGAGGCATCGCGGGCGGCGGGCATTGCAATTCCCGCGATGATCGAGATCGACAGTGACGGCCATCGCAGCGGCCTGACCCCGGATGACCCGGCCTTGATCGAGATAGGGCGCATCCTGCACGAAGGCTGCGCTGAACTTGAAGGCGTCCTGTGCCATGCAGGCGAAAGCTATCACGCCGTGGGGCGCGCGACGCAGGCGGAGTTCGCCGAAATCGAGCGGCACGCCGTCGTCACCTGCGCCGAAGCCCTGCGCGCGGCGGGTCTGCCCTGTCCGGCCGTCAGTGTCGGATCGTCCCCCACGGCCCACGCTGCTAAAGACCTGACCGGCGTGACGGAGATGCGGGCGGGCGTCTATGTCTTCTTCGATCTCGTCATGGCGGGGATCGGGGTTTGCGAGGTGGACGATATCGCGCTCTCCGTCCTGACCACGGTGATCGGGCATCAGACCGCAAAGAACTGGACCATCGTCGATGCAGGCTGGATGGCGATGTCGCGTGACAGGGGCACGGCGGCGCAGGCGGTCGATCAGGGCTACGGGATCGTCTGCGACGAGGCGGGCATTCCCATCCCTGACCTGATCGTCCTTCAAGCCAATCAGGAGCACGGCGTCGTGGCAATCCGCCCCGGATCAAACGGTACGATGCCCGATCTGCCAGTCGGCACCCTCCTGCGAATCCTGCCTAACCACGCCTGCGCCACCGCTGCGCAGCATGGGCGCTATCATGTATTGCCCGAGCAGGACGGTGCGGACCTGATGACGTGGGAGCGGTTCGGCGGGTGGTGAAACCAGCGACCTAATGATGGACTTTTCAACGCGCCCCTGTCCTTGCGCGAGGCCGGGGCAGTAAAATGAGCGCTGGTGCTATTGCGCCATCTAAAATGCACTTCCTGCTCCTCGTTCCGATAGGGCGCGGGACCGTGCAGCTCTTGAACGGCGAGAAGGGCAGGGGGCATTCGTCGGTCGCGGTGGCGTAGTACATGGCGCTCTCCTCAGCCGGTTATCCCTGGTAGATTCAAGCTGTTTTCTCTCGCACAGTCCAGTGCGTCCTCGTAGCCCGCATCGGCATGGCGCATCACGCCGGTGGCCGGGTCGTTCCACAGTACACGCGCGATGCGGCGGTCGGCATCCTCGGTTCCGTCGCAGCAGATGACCATCCCCGAATGCTGGCTGAACCCCATACCGACCCCGCCGCCATGGTGCAGCGATACCCAAGTTGCCCCCGATGCCGTGTTGAGCAGAGCATTCAGCAGCGGCCAGTCCGATACCGCGTCCGAGCCATCCTTCATCGCCTCGGTCTCCCGGTTGGGCGAGGCGACCGAGCCGCTGTCAAGGTGATCGCGTCCGATAACGACAGGAGCGCTCAACTCGCCATTGCGGACCATCTCGTTGAAGGCAAGGCCAAGCTTGTGGCGCACACCCAAACCCACCCAGCAGATGCGGGAGGGCAACCCCTGAAAGCTGATCCGCTCCCGCGCCATATCGAGCCAGTTATGGAGATGTGGATGGTCCACCAGTTCCTTCACCCTCGCATCGGTCCTGTAGATGTCCTCAGGGTCGCCCGACAGCGCGCACCAGCGAAACGGGCCGATACCCCGGCAGAAGAGGGGGCGGATATAGGCGGGAACGAAGCCGGGGAAGGCGAAGGCATTCTCCAATCCTTCCTCCTTGGCCACCTGCCGAATGTTGTTGCCGTAATCGAGGGTCGGCACACCCGCATTCCAGAAATCGACCATTGCAGCGACATGGGTCTTCATCGATGCCCGCGCGGCGCGCTCGACCGCTTTGGGATCGCTCTCGCGTTTCTCGCGCCATTGCGCCATCGTCCAACCCCGTGGCAGGTATCCGTTGATCGGGTCATGGGCTGAAGTCTGGTCCGTCACGATATCGGGCAGCACACCCCGCCGCACCAGTTCGGGGAACACGTCCGCCGCATTGCCGAGCAGGCCGACCGATTTCGCCTCTCCTGCGGCGGTCCATCGCTCGATCATCGCCAGTGCTTCGTCGAGCGTCTCAGCGCGCTCATCGACGTATTTTGTGCGCAGACGAAAATCGATGCTGTCAGAGTTACATTCCACCGCGAGGCAACAGGCTCCGGCCATCACCGCCGCCAATGGCTGTGCCCCGCCCATGCCGCCGAGGCCCCCGGTCAGCACCCATTTGCCAGTCAGATCACCATCGTAGTGCTGACGACCTGCCTCCACGAACGTCTCGTAGGTTCCCTGCACGATGCCCTGCGAGCCGATATAGATCCACGATCCGGCAGTCATCTGGCCGTACATCGCCAGACCCTTCTTATCCAACTCGTGGAAGTGATCCCACGTCGCCCAATGCGGCACGAGATTGGAGTTCGCGATCAGCACGCGCGGCGCGTCCTGATGGGTCTGGAACACGCCGACGGGTTTACCCGACTGCACAAGCAACGTCTGGTCCTCTTCGAGGTTCTTGAGGCTATCGACGATCCTGTCGAAATCTTCCCATGTTCGCGCTGCCCGCCCGATGCCGCCATAGACGACCAGCTCATGCGGGTTCTCCGCCACATCGGGATGCAGGTTGTTCATCAGCATCCGCATCGGCGCTTCGGTCAACCAGCTCTTTGCGGTGATCTCGGTCCCGGTAGCCGGATAGACGTCGCGGGTGTTCTTGCGGGGATTGGTCATGATGCTGTCCTTTCAGGCGAGAGCGGAGGCATTGGAGTGGCAGCGCTCGTGACGATAGCGCCCGAGCAGACAAGCATTGCCGCCCGCTCCAGATCAGGGGCGAGGTAGCGGTCTTCGGCGAGGACCGGTATGGTCTCGCGCAGGGTCGCAACGACACGCGCCAACGGCTCGCTCGTGGTCAGTGGCGCGCGGAACCCCACGCCCTGCGCTGCGCAGAGCAGTTCTACGCCGAGAATCCGGTTCAGGTTCTCCAGCATCCTCCCCAACCGAACCGCGCCATGGGCGGCCATGCTCACATGGTCTTCCTGATTGGCCGAAGTGGGCGTCGAGTCGGTGACGCAGGGGTTGGCGAGGTGCTTGTTTTCGCTCATCAGGGCGGCGGTGGTGACTTCGGCGATCATGTAGCCGGAATTCAGCCCCGGATCGGGGGTCAGGAAGGGCGGCAGGTCGTGGCTGAGCGTCGGGTCCACGATCAGAGCGACGCGCCGCTGGGCGATGGAGCCGATTTCCGCGATGGCCAGCGCGATCATGTCGGCGGCGAAGCCCACGGGTTCGGCATGGAAGTTCCCGCCCGAGACGATCAGCCCCGCCCCGGTCAGCACGAGCGGGTTGTCGGTGGCCGCGTTCGCCTCGATCTCCAGCGTCCGCGCGGCCATCCGCAGCATGTCCATCGCCGCGCCCGTCACCTGCGGCTGACAGCGGATGCAGTAAGGGTCTTGCACGCGGGTATCGCCGATCCGGTGGCTCTCGCGGATGACCGAACCGGCGAGCAGGGCGCGCATGGTTGCCGCCGCCTCGATCTGCCCCGCATGACCGCGCAGGGCGTGGATTTCGGGTTGCAGGGGGGCGGTCGATCCCATGATCGCGTCGGTCGAGAGGGCGGAGGTCACGAGCGACGAACACGCCGCGCGCCACGCCCCGAACAGGCCGACAAGCGCGAAGGCCGTGCTGAACTGCGTGCCGTTGATGAGGGCCAGCCCTTCCTTCGCGCCCAAGACCACGGGCGACAGGCCGGTCAGGGACAGGGCCACATCGGCGGGCATCCGGTCCCCGGCCCAAATGACCTCTCCTTCTCCGATCATCGCCGCCGCCATATGTGCCAGCGGGGCCAGATCGCCCGACGCCCCGACAGAGCCTTGCACCGGGATCACCGGGATCACGTCGTGTTTCAGCATTCCCTCGATCAGATCGACCACTTCCAGCCGCACGCCGGACGCGCCGCGCCCGAGGCTCAGCAGCTTCAGCGTCATCATCAGGCGGGCGTGCTCGCGCGGGATCGCCTCGCCGACGCCGCAGCAATGGGAGAGGATCAGGTTGCGTTGCAGGGTGGCCGTGTCCGCCGCTGCGATCTTCACGCTGGCGAGTTTGCCGAAGCCGGTATTGACGCCGTAGACCGCCGCCTCGCCCTGCACCGCCGCCTCGATCCGGCCGCGGGCATCGATCATGGCTGGGCGGCAGGTGGGGTCGAGCCGCACGGCAAGCCCCTCGCGGAACACGCGCTCCAGATCGGCCAGCGTCGCTGCGCCGGGGGTCAGGGTCAGCACGGCTCGCCCGCGAAATACCGAGAATGCAGGGGGTTGAAGCCGATGCGATAGGCCAGTTCCGCCGGGTGCGTCACGTCCCAGATGGCGAGATCGGCCCGCATCCCCGCCGCAACAGTCCCGCAATCCGGCAGCCCCAGCGCGCGGGCGGCATGGGTGGTGACGCCCCGCAGCGCCTCCTCGGGCGTCATGCGGAAGAGGGTGCAGCCCATGTTCATGGTCAGCAGCAGCGACGTCATCGGCGAGGAGCCGGGGTTGCAGTCGCTGGCCAGCGCCATGGGGACGTCGTGGGCGCGCAGGGAGTCTATGGGGGGCCTTTGCGTCTCGCGCAGGGTATAGAACGCCCCCGGCAGGATCACAGCAACGGTTCCCGCCGCCGCCATTGCGGCCACGCCGTCCTCATCGAGATATTCGATATGATCGGCGGATAACGCATCATAACGGGCGGCAAGTTTCGCCCCGCCGAGATTGGACAACTGCTCGGCATGGAGCTTCACCGGCAGGCCGAGTTCCCGCGCCACGTCGAACACCCGCGCGATCTGCTCCGGCTGGAACGCGATCCCCTCGCAGAACCCGTCTACCGCATCGACCAACCCTTCGGCATGAGCGGCGCGCAGGGCGGGGATGCAGACCTCGTCGATATAGGCGTCGTCGCGCCCCGCATATTCCCCTGGAACAGCATGGGCGCCGAGGAAACTCGTCTTCACGCGCACGGGGCGCGCATCCGCAATGGCCCGCGCCGCTCGCAGCATCCGCAATTCCGTCTCGGTATCCAATCCGTAGCCAGATTTTACCTCCAGCACCGTGACCCCCTCGGCCAAAAGCGCATCGACACGGGGCAGGGCGGTTTCCAGCAACTCCGCCTCCGTCGCCGTCCGCGTTGCGGTCACGGTCGAGACGATCCCGCCCCCGGCCCGTGCGACTTCCTCGTAGGAAGCCCCGTTCAGCCTCATCTCGAACTCGACGGCCCGGTCACCGCCATGAACGATATGCGTATGGCAATCGATCAGCGCCGGTGTGACAAGACGACCTCCCAGCGATGTCGCCGTGAAACCGGAATACTCTGCGGGCAGCCCGTCCCTTGGCCCAACCCATGCTATCCGGTCTTGGGAAAGGGCCACGACCGCCTCTTCGATCATACCGTAAGGGGTTTCCCCTGTCTCCATCGTCGCCACATGCACATCTGTCAGCAGTCGTTCGGAACTG
The DNA here is from genome assembly GCA_938034615.1 of uncultured Neomegalonema sp. Lineage (GTDB taxonomy): Bacteria > Pseudomonadota > Alphaproteobacteria > Rhodobacterales > Rhodobacteraceae > JAHDDY01. The sequence continues at coordinate 6,491 of CALHLW010000021.1, forward strand.
GGCATCGTTGGATCATCCCTTGCGAATTTCGATTTCCGCCTTACAAAGCAAATGTATATATGTCTAGACATAAAACGGAACCGGGGCTTCCCATGATCTTTGCAAACCATGCTCTCCTCCATTCAGGATGGGCGCAGGATGTCCGGTTGCTTATTGACGCCGGGGCCATTACCGGCATCGAGACCGATACGGTGCCACAGTCAGGGGATGTCCGCGTCGATACGCTGCTGCCCGCTCACGCGAACTTGCACAGCCATACCTTCCAGCGGGCGATGGCGGGAATGACCGAATGGCGGAAAGCGGGGCGCGACAGCTTCTGGACATGGCGCGACCTGATGTACCGCTTTGCGGGCCGCCTGACCCCCGAACAGATCGAAGCCATCGCCGCTTTGGTCTTCATGGAGATGCAGGAGGCGGGCTATGCCGCCGTCGGCGAATTCCACTACATTCATCATCAGACTGGCGGCACACCCTATGACGATATCGCGGAACTGTCGTCGCGCATCTTCGCCGCTGCTTCCGCAGCCGGAATCGGATTGACGCATCTGCCGGTGCTCTACAGCTATGGCGGGGCGGGGAAGGCTCCGCTGTCCGAGGGGCAATTGCGATTTGGAAACGACGTCGAGCGGTTCGGGACGCTTGTAGAGGCAGCCCGCATCGGAATGACCGCCTTGCCACCTGATGCACGCCTCGGAATTGCGCCCCATTCACTGCGTGCCATATCGCCGGATGATCTGGCGACGGTGTTGGCCCATCATGCCGATGGCCCTGTCCACATCCACATTGCTGAGCAGCCGAAGGAAGTGGCCGATATCGAGGGCTGGCTCGGCGCGCGCCCGGTGGAATGGCTGTTGGATAATGCGCCGGTAGACGACCGCTGGTGCCTGATCCATGCGACGCATATGAACGAAGCGGAAACTCGCGCGATGGCGGCGTCCGGGGCCGTGGCAGGCCTGTGTCCGATCACCGAGGCCAATCTGGGCGACGGGCCATTCAATGGCGCGACGTATCTGGAGGCGGGTGGCGCGTTCGGTATAGGGTCCGATTCCAACGTCAACATCTCGCTGACCGAGGAACTGCGAACGCTCGAATACTCCCAGCGCTTGCGTGACCTCGCCCGGAACGTGATGGTCCGGGGAGAGGGGTCGGTCGGCCACGCGCTCTATACCAGCGTGGCCCGAGGCGGGGCGGCGGCGCTGGCGCGCGATGCAGGGGAGATCGCCGAAGGCCGTCTCGCTGATCTCGTCGCCATCGACAGCACTGATCCCGCGCTCTGCGCTCTGAACATGGACCATCTTCTCGACGGGCTCGTTTTCGCAGCGAAGGACCATGTCATCACCGACTTATGGTCCGCCGGACGCCATGCCGTAAAGGAGGGGCAGCACATCGCGCGTGAAAAGATCGTTGCTGCCTACCGCACCGCCATCGCGGACCTGCTGACGTCACTCTGAAAAGCGATCAGGGGCAAACATCATGTTGAGGTCGCGCAGCGGACCGTCTTTCGGACTGGCTGTGACGGGCACTGCCCCGTCGAAGACCACTGGCACAGCATAATCTGCGTCGAATATGCCGTCCGGGCCGAGAGGATAAGCGACATTCCTACTTTGCGGGATGACGACACTTTAACTTTGCGGGGTAGATTCAAGTCTGGTTGCGACATTGCCTATTCATTTGATCTTCCTGAGTTCTTCGGCGAAGGCCTCGCTCGGCGTCCGGTATCCGAGGCACTTTCGCGGTGTCCCGTTCAGCTTGTCGCAGACCTCTTTCATCGAATTGCTTGAGAGTGCGGCGACGGGAAG
>CALHLW010000022.1 GCA_938034615.1 uncultured Neomegalonema sp.
TCGGGGTTGGCGAGGTCGGTGCCGGAGGTGCGGCAGGGGTAATCGCGCTCCTGATGCAGGCGGATCGTGCCGTAGCTGCCATTGTTCGAGACGATGATCTTCGGCTTTGCGCCCTGCGCGATGCCCGTCGCCAACTCGTTCCCGGTCATCATCAGCCCGCCATCGCCCACGAAGCCCATCACGCTCTGCCCCGGATAGCGCAGGCAAGCGACCACCGCCCCCGGCACCCCCATCCCCATGGCGCCGCCCGCCGCTCCAACGGCTTTTTGCGTGCCATTCCAGCGCCATAGCCGATGCACCCAACTCGAAAAATTACCAGAATCCGTCGAAATAATCGTATCCCGTGGCGCGTGTTTCACGACCTCCGCGACGACGACGCCGAAATCCAGACCATCCTCGAATTGCCTCACATCATAGGTCAGATACCCCCGCGCGATCTCGTTCAGCCTGCGCGTCCAGCCCGCCCAATCGCCCGCAACCGCCTCTCCCGCCAGCGCTTCGCAGAACCGCGCCGGGTCGCAGGGCAGGCCGATATCCGTCCGAAACACCCGCCCGATGGCGCTCGCATCCGGCCATACATGCACCAGTTTTTGTGCGGGTTCCGGTGCGTTCGGCAGCGTGTAGCCCTGCGTCGGCGTATCCCCAAGCCGCGTACCGATGGCGAGGATCAAATCGGCCTCTTTCAACGCATCGACCTGCGGTTTCGGGATCTTGAACCCCAGATATCCGGCGAAGCAGGGCGAGGAATTGTCCAATATTTCCTGATGCTTGAAGGTCAACGCGACGGGCAGGTCATGCCCCTCGGCCAACCGCGCCAGCGCCGCCCGCCCCGCCGCGCTGTCCAGCCCGCCCCCGGCGATCACCAGAGGCCGTTCTGCCTTTGCCAGCAGCGCCGCAACCGCCGGCATTTCCGCCGCTCCCGGCCCCGTCACGGCCACCGGCAGGGCAGGCACCACTGCCGCCTCCGTCTCGTCCAGTAGCATGTCTTCAGGCAGAGCGATCACCACCGGCCCCGGCGTCCCGGACTGCGCCACATGCCACGCGCGAGCCAAGGTTTCGGGCAGGTGCGCGGGGTCTGTCACCTCCCACACACCTTTCGCGATGGTTCCGAAAACCTGAGTGTGATCAACTTCTTGAAACGCCCCGCGCCCCCGCTCCCACCGTGCGACTTGCCCGATCAGTACCACCAGCGGCACCGCATCCTGCTCGGCCAGATGCAGCGCAATGGAGGCATTCGTCGCCCCCGGCCCCCGGCTGACCGCCAGCAATCCCGGCTTTCCCGTCAGCTTGGCATCGGCGACCGCCATGAACCCCGCGCCACCCTCATGGCGACAGACCACCGTGTCGATTCGCCGCTCCGTGTGCAGCGCATCGAGCAGCGCGAGATAGCTTTCTCCGGGAACGCAGAACAGGCGATCCGCGCCCTGTTCCACCAAACACTCGACGATCAGATCGGCTGCACGCATCGGCCTTGAGCTCCGCAATAGGGGTTTCCAGTTCGCCGCCAGTGGCCGTCAGGTCGCCCCACCGCGCGCCGGGTTCGTCAAGACGCGACCATTCTTAAAGACGGTGATGAATTGACGTGCGGCTCGCAATGCGAAACACTATTCCGCAGAGTGAACCGGATCAAGGTCACTGGGATAAAACGGCCAAACCCCTAGAAAGGGGATCGCCACAGGGAGGATACACTTATGAGACGACTCATCCAGTCCGCATTTCTCGGCACGCTGATCGCCACGGCGCCCGCCTTCGCGGAAGACGGGAAATTGCCCAAGCAACTCGCGTGGACCGCGTACGGCACCGGTTCGGCGGGCTACAACCAGTCCGTCGCCATCGGCGCGGCCCTGCAAGACGCCATGGGCACCAACCTGCGTGTGCTTCCGGGCAAGAACGATGTCTCGCGGACCGAGCCGCTGCGTCAGGGCAAGGTGCAATTCTCCGCTACCGGCGTGGGGGGCAGCTTCATGGCGCAGGAGGGTGTCTTCGAGTTCGGCAAGAAGAACTGGGGTCCACAACCGATTCGCGTTCTCATCGCCAATAGCGGCGGATCGACCAACCTCGCGCTTGGTGTCGCGGGTGATCTGGACATCAAGGAATATTCCGACCTCAAAGGCAAGCGCGTGGCCTGGGTCAAGGGCGCTCCGGCGCTCAACGTCAATAACGAGGCTTATCTTGCCTATGGCGGCCTGACCTGGGACGATGTCGAGAAAGTCGAGTTCGGCGGCTTCGGTGCGTCGTGGAAGGGTTTGATCGAGGGTCAAGTTGACGCGGCGTTTGCCTCTACCAACTCCGGCAAGACCTATGAGGCGGCGGCGGCTCCCCGTGGGCTGTTCTGGCCCCCGATCGACCCTGACAACGAGGAAGGTCTCGCGCGGATGCAGGCCATCGCGCCGTTCTTTCAGCCGAACAAGGCGACCGTCGGCGCGAATATCGACGGCACCGACGGTTATCAGGGCGCGGCCTACCCGTACCCCGTGCTGACCGCCATGGCCGACAGCGACGTCGATCTCGCCTATGCCATGACCAAAGCCATGGTCGAGAATTTCGACGCCTATGACGGCAAAGCCCCCGGCATCGGCGGCTGGACGCTCGCGAACCAGAATTTCGAGTGGGTCGCCCCCTACCATGACGGTGCGATCAAGTATTACTCGGAAATCGGCAAATGGTCGGACGCGGCGCAGAAGCACAACGACAACCTCGTCGCCCGTCAGGAAGCCCTCGGCGCGGCATGGGCAGAGTTGAAAGACGCGGACCCCGAAGACTGGGAAGCCGCATGGGATGCCAAGCGTCGCGAGGCTCTCGAAGCAGGCGGTTTCGAAATCGTCTTCTGATGGGACGTATCGAACGCGCCTGCGGCAGGCCCCACCCTCTATCCCTCCCCGTGAAGGACGGGGAGGGAGGCGAAATCCTTGAAGCCAGCGCCTCTGGAACCCCTCCCCGCTTGCGGGGAGGGGCAGGGGTGGGGCGCGCCCGCAGGGCGCAATTGGAAATAGCCCCATGAAAAAACCCATGTGCGGCGGACAAGGCTCCCGCAACCGCGCCCGCCACCTCCGCAAGAACCCCACCGACGCCGAAAGGCGTCTCTGGCTCGCGCTCCGGCCCCTGCGTCACACCCACGCCATCCACACCCGCCGCCAGATGCCCCTCGGCCCCTACATCGCCGATTTCGCCATCGTCGCGCAAAATCTCGTCATCGAGATCGACGGCGGCCATCATGGCGGTGAGGCGGACGCCACCCGCGACACATGGATGACCGAACGAGGCTGGCGCGTCCTGCGCTTCTGGAATACCGACATTTCCGACAATCTGGAGGGCGTCATGGAGACGATCTACGAAGCCTGCGGCGCGCCCCACCCCGCGAATGATGGTGGAATGCCTGAATTCAACGCCTCTGGAACCCCTCCCCGTTCTTCACGGGGAGGGGCAGGGGTGGGGTGCGCGGCGCAGCCGCGCGGCATGGACTCACAGGCCAACCAATGACCGCCCCCACCGAAATGCGCGAAGTCATCGACCCCGTCGAAGCGATTACCGGTCCCGCTCGCATCGCCGTCATCCTCGGCACCCTCGCGGCCATCGCCCTGTCGGTGAACCAGCTCTTCAACCTCCAACTCTTCGGCATTGTGCTGATCGAGGGGCGCTACCTCTATCTGCTCGGCGGCATCTTCCTCGCCATGACCTTCATCACGTTCCGGGCGACCAAAACCACCGCCCCCGGCACCCCATGGTACGACTGGCTCCTCGTCGCGATCACCGCCGCTGCCGCTGGATTCATGGCCGGAACCGCCGACCTCAATCTGGAGGAAGGTTGGGAATTCGCCGCCCCCGTCGAGGCCCAATGGGTCGCCGTCGTCTTCTACCTGCTCGTCCTCGAAGGCACCCGGCGCGCGGGCGGCCTCGTCCTCTTTCTGATTGTCGCGCTGTTCTCGGTCTACCCAACCTTCGCCGGTTCCGTCCCCGATCCCTTCTCCGGCTTCCAAAGCCCGTTCATGGACGCGATCCCCTACCATATCTTCTCGTCCGAGAGCACCTTCGGTATCCCGATGAAAGCCTTCGGCTCGCTCGTCATCGGCTTCATTCTCTTCGGTGCAGTCCTGCAACGCACAGGCGGCGGCAAGTTCTTCAACGACCTCGCGCTCGCCCTCGTGGGCCGCTACCGGGGCGGAGCCGCCAAGGTCTCGATCTTCGCGTCCGGCTTCATGGGGTCGATGTCGGGCAGCGTCATTTCCAACGTCCTCACCACCGGGGCCGTGTCGATCCCCGCCATGCGCAAATCCGGCTTCTCGAAGGAACACGCCGCCGCCACCGAAGCCTGCGCCTCAACCGGGGGTGTCCTGATGCCCCCCATCATGGGCGCGACGGCTTTCGTCATGGCCTCGTTCCTCTCGCGCCCCTATATCGAGATCGCGATGGCCGCCGCGATCCCCTCGCTCCTGTTCTATTTCGGCCTCTTTGCCCAGATCGACGCTTATTCGGCGCGGCGCGGTCTAAAGGGGATGTCCCAGGCCGATCTCCCCCGGTTCTGGCAAGCGGTAAAGGACGGCTGGCTCTACATCTTCGTCTTTGCGCTCCTGATCTTCATGATGGTCGCCCTGCGCCGCGAGACCACCGCGCCCTTCTACGCCACGGCGCTGCTGCTGTTCATCAACCAGATGCTCCCGAGCCACCGGTTCAGCCTGCGCAGCTTCGGCAACATGATCGTTGGCGTCGGCAAGGCCCTCGCGGAACTCACCGCCGTCCTTCTCGGCGTTGGCCTGATCGTCGGCTCGTTCTCGGCCACGGGTCTCAGCGGCACCTTGGTCAACGAACTCGTCTTCATGGCCGGAGATGACACGCTCGTCCTTCTCTTCATGGGCGCGTTGACGGCCTTCATCTTCGGCATGGGGATGACGGTCACGGCCTGCTACATCTTCCTCGCCGTGGTACTCGCTCCCGCCCTCGAACAAGCAGGGCTGAACCAGCTCGCCGTCCATCTCTTCATTCTCTACTGGGGCATGGTCAGCTTCATCACGCCCCCCGTCGCTCTCGGAGCCTTCGCCGCCGCCACCATGGCCGGAGCCAGCCCGTTCAGGACCGGTCTGGAGGCCATGCGCTTCGGCGGCGTCATCTACATGACCCCGTTCTTCTTCGTCCTCAACCCCGCTCTCGTCGGCCAGGCCCCGGCATGGGAGGTCGTTACGGTTCTGGCGACCGCCCTGATCGGCGTTTGGTTCATCTCGGCGGCGTTACAGGGGTATGTCAGCTTCGTCGGCAGCCTCGGCCATGGTCTCCTCGGCCTCGTCTCGCGCCTCGTCCTGTTCATCGCAGGTCTCTTCTTCGCGATCCCCGCCAACGACATCATTGGTCTCGGCCACCTGCAACTCACCGTGATAGGGCTGGCACTTGCCGTCCTTCCCCTGCTATGGGCGCGCAGGCAACCGGAACCGGCACTGGCATGAGCGACACCGACCATAAGGACCGCCAATTCGTCACCGCGCTTGCCCGTGGGTTGGACGTCCTGCGCGCATTCAAGCCCGGCGACGGCGCGCTCGGCAACAACGACCTTGTCGCGCGCACGGGCCTCCCGAAACCCACCGTCTCGCGCCTGACAGGCACCTTGACCGAGCTTGGCTACCTGATCCATTCCCCGCGTAACGGTACCTATCAGCTTGGCACAGGCGTCCTTGCGCTGGGCTATGCCATGCTCGCCAATATCGGCCTGCGCGACCGCGCGCGCCCCGCCATGAAAGACCTCGCCGAACAGGCCAGCGTCACCGTGGCCCTCGGCGCGCGGGATCGCCTGTCGGTCGTCTATCTCGAGGTTTGCAAAGGCCCGCAGATCATCACGATCAGCCGCAATATCGGCGAGCGCCTGCCCGTCGAAAGCACCGCCATGGGCCTCGCCATTCTCGCAACCCTGCCGGACGCCGAACGCGACTACCTCCTGCGCGCCCTGCATGAGCGCGACCGCAAGACCGTCCCCGCTATCGAGAAAGACATCGCCCGCGCAACGAAGGAAATCGCCTCACAGGGTTTTTGCACCTCATTCGGCGGCTGGATTCCCGATGTGAACGCGGTGGCCGCCCCGGTCGTCGCGGATGATGGCGAGAACGTCTACGCCATCAATGTCGGCGGCCCGTCCTTCATGGTCACGCAGGAGCGCCTCAGCGAAGACCTCGGCCCCCGCCTCGCCGACATCGCGCGCGCCTTGGCCATGCCCTGACGGCCTGTCCTAAGGCTCCAGTCGAACCCTGAACTGAATTTCCCCGGCTTCTCCCGGAGCCAGCGCGCCGCCAAAACGCCAGATGACCGAGCCATCCTCGGTCTCGGAAGGGGACACTGTAGTGTCGGGCCATAGGCCGGGGGGCGTCGCCACATGCTCGGCACTGCCGGGGATATAGACCATCTGCTTCGGCACGATATTCGTCACGCGCATGTGCCGGATGCCGAACGTCCCGTCATTGCGATAGCGTGTGCGGTAGATGATGCATTCGGCGGGCAGCAGGGTCTTCTGCGTCGAAAACCGCCGGTCTGCCTCAACCTCGTCCGACAGGTCGCCGTCACAATCCCGATCCACTGCCGCGACCATGAACAGATGCAACTCCTGCTGCTCCGTCTCCGCGATGGTCGCATCGGCGGCCAGGGCGGTGAGCCAGGCATGGGCGGCGAGTGGTACGATGCAACACAGACCGATGATGCTGAGAACCGATTGTTTCGTCATGGCGCACTCCCTGAGGTTGGGGAGGAGCCTTGCGAGGTTCGGGCCGACTTGACCTAGCTGGTGCCTGTGGTACGTCCGCACCGGATATATCCGACAAGGACATGACGCGATGGACGGCCTCGAAACCCTGCGCGCGGCGCATCTGACCGCGATCCGCGATGCTTCCGACGAGGGCGCGCTCGAAGCCGCCCGCCTCGCCGCCATCGGCAAGAAGGGCGAGGTCGCCCTGAAAATGCGCGAGTTGGGCAAGATGACCCCCGAAGAACGCGCGACCGCCGGACCTGCCCTCAATGCCCTGAAGACCGAGATCGGTGCCGCCGTCGCTGCCCGCAAGGAAGCCCTGGGCGATGCCGCCCTCGCCGAACGACTCGAAAGCGAATGGCTCGACGTCACCCTCTCGCCTCGCCCAAGGCAGCAAGGCACGCTTCACCCCATCAGTCAGGTGACCGAGGAAGTCACCGCCATCTTCGCCGATATGGGTTTCGACGTCCGCGAGGGCGCGCAGATCGAGGATGACTGGCACAATTTCGATGCCCTCAACATCGTGCCGGAGCATCCGTCGCGGGCCGAGATGGACACCTTCTACATGGCCCCCCGCGAGGATGGCACGCGCAATGTCCTGCGTACCCATACCTCCCCGGTCCAGATCAGGACGCTCCAGAAAGAGGGTGCGCCCGTCCGTTTCATCGCACCGGGCCGCGTTTATCGCTCCGATTACGACCAGACCCACACGCCCATGTTCCATCAGGTCGAGGGCATGGCCATCGACCGCACGATCACCATGGCGCACCTGAAATGGACGCTCGAAGAATTCGTCAAAGCCTTTTTCGAGGTCGACAATGTCGAACTCCGCTTCCGCGCCTCGCATTTCCCTTTCACCGAACCCTCCGCAGAGGTCGATATCCGCTGCTCATGGCAGGGCGGCGTGCTCAAGATCGGCGAGGGCGACGACTGGCTCGAAATCCTCGGCTCAGGGATGGTGCACCCCAAAGTGCTGTCCAATTGCGATATCGACCCCGCCGAGTGGCAGGGCTTCGCCTTCGGCATGGGCATCGACCGCATCGCGATGCTCAAATACGGTATCCCCGACCTGCGCGGCTTCTTCGAGTGCGATCTGCGCTGGCTGCGCCACTACGGCTTCAGCCCGCTTCAGGTGCCTACCCTGCACGGCGGCATCGGCGGATAATGTGAAACCCGATCAGGTTAAGTCACAATGTGCATCGAAATGCCCACTCTTGGGGCAATTGCGATGCTCAACTTGATCGGGTTTCACACTAAGGTTTACGTAAGTATTAATTCCTAACTGATCTACATACGCCGTATTCACTTCAATTTTCAGCAAATCCTTCCTGCGGAATTCGTACTACAGACAGCAATTGTTTACCCCTGTCCGCCATTCTCTTCGCTATCGAAAAGAATGAAGCAGAGGGACAACTGCCATGGACTACGAAATGGATTTCGACAAAGCGTTCGACGTGGACGCAATCGACGTTGAAGCAATGATCGGCGCGGACGTGGATTTCGACGACGATACACTGACGCTGCCGGACGACGCGATGTTCGACGACGAAGACGACTACTGAGATCGCACCCCGCGATAGAGCGGGATGCCACGATTGGTTGGGGTACCACGGCGAGTTGGGGCAGAAGTCCTTGCTAACCGAATAAACCCTACCGTTGATACTTGATGAAGGGTGTCAGCGTCGCAATCCGGTCATAGAGTTTCCGCGCCTCGGCGTTGAAATCCTGCGTCAGCCAGTAGACCGAGGGCGTTCCGCGCCGGTCGGCCTCTGTATAGACCGCCTCGATCAGCTTGCGGCCAACGCCCTTGCCGCGTGCCGCCGGATCGGCATAGAGATCCTGCAAATAGATCACATCCTCGATCCGCCAGTTATGCGGATGCGTGATGTAATGGACGAGGCCCACGGGCGCACCGTCGATCTCGGCGATGAAACACCCCATCGCCTCTACCGCCGGATCGAGCAACCGCGCAAACGTGTGCGCGTAGACCTCATCGGCCACTCCCGTTTCGTAGAATTCGAGATAGGCTTTCCAAAGCCGCCCCCATTCCGCGCGATCCTCGGCGATCAGCGGGCGGATCGTGACGCTGTCAT
>CALHLW010000023.1 GCA_938034615.1 uncultured Neomegalonema sp.
CGAGGCCCACCAGAACCGCGCCCATCAGCGCGACCAGTGTTGAACCGGGACCGGCCAGCGTGCCCAGCACGGTCAGCAGCCACGCCGCCGTCGCATACATCGGAAAGGCCAGCAATTCCTTGAGCCGCACCATCCACATGCCCGGTTTGGGCATCCGCGAGGCGACCCCCGGCAGGACCGAGAGCAGCAGGAAGGGAGCCGCGAGGCCGAGGCCCAGCGCCACGAAGATCGCCATCGTCGCGGGTGTGCTCATGGTCAGGGCAGCGCCCAGTGCGGTGGCCATGAAGGGCGCGGTGCAGGGCGTCGCGACGATGGCGGCCAGCGCGCCGGTGAAATATGCCCCCTTCGCCCCGCCGCTCGACGCCATGCCCTCCCCCGCTCCGGCGGCGGAGGCATTGACTTCGAAGACGCCGGACAGATTGAGACCAACCATCAGCAGCAGATACGCCAGAGCCGCGACGATCAGCGGGTTCTGCAACTGGAACCCCCAACCGACCATCGCCCCGGCTTCCTTCAGCGCGATCAGCACAGCCGCCAGCACGACGAACAGGGTCAGGACGCCCAGCGTATAGGCAATGCCGTGAGACAGGCGCTTGGCCGTGCTTTCATGGGCCGTTGCCGCAAACCCGATGGCCTTGAGCGCCAGAACCGGGAAAACGCAGGGCATCAGGTTCAGGATCAAACCGCCGATGAAGGCAAAGAAGATCGCGGTCGGCAGGGACAGGGAACTGCCCGTAACGCCGGTAAATCCTGCGCTTGCACCCGTGACACTGCCCGGCTCGGATGCGACTGCCAGTGACAGGGTCGCCGTTTCGTCCCCGCCGGTCCGCTCGACCAGTTCCAGAACTCCCCAGATCGTCCCTTCCGGGGCCGGTTCCTCTTCAGTCGATTTGGGGATCACTAGGGTCAGGCCGCTCGGGTCGGTCGTCGCCACCTGCGTTGCCGCATGGTCGATCAGGCCCCATTCGGAGGGGTAGAAATATGCATCCTCCAGCGTATCGGCATCGAAGCCATCGCCGTCGAATCGCAGGCTCAGATTGGTGCCGTCATACTCGTAGCGCGCCTCGAACGGGCTGGCGGCTGCCCGCATCTCCTCCGCTTCCTGAAACAGAGACACGGCGCTCGCATTCGGAACCGCCGCCTCGCCGGTCGGAATCGAGAACGACGCCTCGCCCCGCTCGGGGATGCAGACCATTTCGCAGACCAGCCAGTACACCTCCGCCTTCACATCGACGGGTTTCCCGGCAGGCCAGTCCTTGCCCACGTTCACAGGCATAGTGAAGACCGCCCGATCCGAATACCCGTAATTCATCATTGGCGGAAACGGCTGGCGATGCGGAGCGGGCCATTTGAACGCCCCGATCTCCACACCTTCAGGTACCGTCCAGGTGATCTCGACGGGCTGGCCGCTATCACCCGAATTCTTCCAGTAAGTGTGCCAACCCGGCTCGATATCCATGGCCAGCGCAAGTTGTGAGGGCTTCCCCGGCGCAAGAACCGCATCTTCCCCTACGATCCCCGCCTTCACGAACTCCGTATCGACGCGGGCGAGCGTCTCCGGTGCCGCCGACGCAAAGGTCGGAACAAGAGCAAAGAGGAGCGCGAGAAGGCGTTTCATGAACGGAATCCAGATTGTTGCAATCACCATATAACCTAGTTCCCGATGGTTAAGGGAGAAAGAGACAGGGTTTCAATCCTGCGTTATACCACGAAACATCTCCGCTTCCCTACCGAAGCGCGACACGATGGAGCGAGCGCCATGACGCGCAACCCGTTCACCGGCAATCCGCTGCTGCTCGGCTTCGAAGAAATCGAGCGCCTGATCGACGGCGCAGCGAAGGGCGCGGGCTATCCGCCCTACAATATCGAGGAGAACGGCCCCGAGGCTTGGCGCGTGACACTGGCCGTGGCGGGTTTCGGACCGGATGCCCTGTCGGTAACGGTCGAGGGCCAGCGCCTCGTCGTGCGCGGAACCCAGCAATCCGAGGGCGAACGCGCCTACCTCCACCGAGGCATCGCCGCCCGAGGCTTCGAGCGCAGCTTCGCCCTCGCAAAAGGCGTCGATGTCAGTGGTGCGTCACTGGCCGACGGTCTGCTCCACATCGACCTCGCCCGCACGACCCCCGAAGACCCGGTCCAGCGCGTCGCTATCGAAGTCCGCTGACGCCTTACACCTTCGGACGATTCAGCGAGAACAGCTCCGTCACCGTCGAATAATCCATATACCCCAGCCGCGCGAGCGGGTTGTAGGTCGTCACATCAAGCATCCCGTCCTTCAGCGCCTCATCGGCGATATGGATGCCAACCACCTCGCCGAAGATGACATGCGCGCCACGCACGCCATTCTGGCCGGGAAAGCCGACATTGATATGATGACGGCACTCCATCGCAATGGGCGCATCCGCGATGCGCGGCGGCGCGACGATGGTGGACGGTGCTTTCTCCAGCCCCGCCCGTTTGAACTCGTCGTCGTTATGCGGATAATTGCCCGAGGTCGCATTCATCGCATCGCGCATCGCGTGGGGAACGATATGCACCACGAATTCACCCGTGTTCAGGATATTGGTCAGCGTATCCTTGTCCTGGTTGCTTGGCACCGGAGAGCTTGAGATCATCAACATCGGCGGCACATCCGCCACAGCATTGAAGAAGCTGTAGGGCGCAAGATTGGCAATCCCTTCGGTGCTGAGACTCGACACCCACGCAATCGGGCGCGGGGCGACAATGGCCTTGAAAGGGTTGTGTGGCAGGCCATGGCCGTCCTTGGGTTCGTAAAACATGGGAAGTCCTTTCGTATTCAGTCCAGCGCGAAGACGAGGACTTTCAGATAACCGCTTTCAGATAGCGCCGGATGCACGGGATGATCGGCCCCGGCCCGCCCGGAATGGATCAGCCGAGCGCGGCGGTGGCCCCTGTGAAACATCCGCATGGCCGTTCCCATCAGCATATCAGGCGTCACCGCATGGGAGCAGGAGCAAACGGTGAGAATACCCCCCTCCGCCACGAGCGGCAGCGCGAGCCGCGTCACCCGTTCATAGGCCCGCAATCCCGCCTCCAGCGTTTCCTTGCGTGGTGCAAAAGCGGGCGGGTCGCAGACGACGATATCGAAAGTCTCTCCCTCTCCCGTCAGCGCGCGCATGGCATCAAAAGCATCCCCCTGCCGCAGCGCCAGACGATCCCCATACCCCGAATCCGCCGCCGCCTGGCCCGCGAGTTCGAGCGCCCTTGCAGAGCCATCGACCGCCACGGCCCCCGACGCCCCCGCGCCCAACGCAGCAAGGGCGAAGCCGCCGGTATGCGAGAAGACATCCAGAACCCGCTTGTCCTTGGCCAGCGACGCCACGAAGGCATGGTTCGGAAACTGATCGAAATACACCCCCGTCTTCTGCCCCGTTTCGATATCGGCATAGAGCGGCCCGAACGCCGTCTCGATCGTCACCGGCCCGTCCAGCGCACCGCGCACCGTCTCGCGCCCCGCCTCCAGCCCTTCCTGCGTCCGCCCCCGCGAATCGCGGTTCACGACGACGGTCGCGGGCTTGAGCAAATCATCGAGCACGGCGAGAATCTCCGGCAGCATCGCCTCCGCCCAGGCCGTATTCGGCTGAATGACCAACAGGTCGCCCATCCGGTCCACCACCAACCCCGGCAGCCCATCCCCTTCCGCGTGGACCAGCCGATAGAACGGCTTCGGATACAGACGCTCGCGCACGGCCAACGCACGGGCCAGCCGCGCGGCGATCCATGCACCGTCGATCTTCGCTTCAGGGTCACGATCCAGATCGCGCGCGGCAATACCGGAGCCGGGATTGAACGCAACCACCCCCACCGGCACGCGCTTCGCATCCTCCAGCATCACAGGCGTCCCCGGCTCGATGGCCCCGGTCCGCCGGTCGAGAACCAACTCATCTTTATAGACCCAAGGATGGCCCCCGAGATACGCCTTCCCCTTGTTCGGTCGCAGGCGGGCCGTGCGATAGGGTTCGTCTGTCATGGCAACGACTTTCTCGAAGAAGGATTAAGGCGCAGGCGATATTCCACCTCACCGACGGCACCGGGACGGAACAGACCCTCGAATTCCCATTCGAGGAACCCAAGCGAAGGATCGGGCGGAGTCACCTCGTCCAGAGGTTCGGGCGTGATACGCACCGATGCCGACTCGGACAGAAGGGTCGTGCGGCTCGATATCGCATCGCGGATCACGATGCGCTCCACTTCCTTGAGGCCGGCATTCTCGAAGGCGATCCGTACGATCAGGCAATCACCGGGGGCAGCGTCCTTGACCGACTCGAACACCGCATCCTGCGCGTGCTCATCGGCGAGCGAGCCATCGCAATCCCGGTCCAATGCGACCCGCTTGTCAGTATCGATGGCACGAGCGGAGCCTGTCCCACTGCGGATCACCAGACGAAGGGTCGAGCCGAAACTGCGCCCATCCTCGGTCAACACCACGGCGCGCAGACGAGACGTATCGACCCATCCGAGCGGCAATTGGTCGGGCGCAGCCGTTCGCATGACGATCTCGACCGTCGAGCCGGGCGAGAACGCAGCCCCGTCGAGCCACGGCGCAAGCTGCCCATTCGCCCCGCGTTCGAACAGCGACCATTCCAACGCCGCAGAACTCTCCGGCGAAAGCGACACCCGGAACGGACCGAGCCATGACGGCACCGCCAACTCTACCGGATGTGCGATGCGCCGATCGTCGCCAAGCTGAATGGTCGTCGACGGACCAAACCGGATCGCAGGCGCAACGAACCGCAAGGGCGGCGTTTCAGAGCCGGGATATTCCCGCGCACGGTCCACGTCCGAGCTACCTCGATACGAATCGAGCGACCCGACGACATCGACCGTAGCCGTCACCGCGATCCTGTCCGGCCCGAGCGGGCCGCTCACCTCGATCCCGACGCAGTCATTGCTTTCAAGCGGGGCATCACCGGTTTCGAGTGCCAGCCTCGCCCCCTCGGCCACGAGCCGCACCCCCTCGGGTACAGTTTTGTCGACCAGCAGATCTGCCACATCCCCCTTGCGCACATCATCCAGCGGAAGCGCAAAAGCCCGTTTTCGGGTTCCACCGGAAGACAGGTCGAACCGCCCCGGCAAGGCGACGGTCAGAAGCGTCCCATAGGCGGGGCTGTCCCCGTAATTGCAGACGAGCGACGCAACCCCGAGCGCTTCCCCCGGATGGATCACCCGGTCGTCATCGAGCGAGAACAGCTTCAACCGCAAATCCGGCTCGGCGATCAGCACCTCGATCCACTCATTCCCCGAGACGGTTCGGTCACCATAGGTGGCCGATTCGGCGATAATTTCCACCAATCGGGTACTTCTGAGCGCGGGATCATCCGCAAGACTCACATCGACCGTCGCAGTAAAGGAGCGGACCTCGTCGGCACTGTCCGCCTCGTCCCGCAGATCGAATGGAAGATTGTAATACGACCAGATCGTATCGCTGGTCTCCGTCACGGGCGCATCCTGCTCGACCGGCGATCCATCAAGAGTCAGGATCGAGAGCTTCGGATTTTCCACCGTCAGCTTGGCAGGGGCGACCGGTGCCCCCGTCCGCGCATCGACTACCCGCGCCAGCAACCGAATGCCGCCTCGATACCGACCGGGCGGCAGAGTGCCAGAGAGGCGCAACCGGGCTTTCTGCCCGACCGTCGCGGTCATTATCGCCTCATCCTCGCGCCATCCCCCGAGGTCCGCGATGGCGATGCGGGGGGCGGAATGGGGCGCAAGAGACAGCGGGGCGGCAGGAAAGGAAGAAGGCTCCGCATTCGCGCTGTCGAGGGCCATCTCCAGCCCGGTCTCCGCCTCGATCAACGCATCGCCCCGCAATCGGGCGCGCAGAATGACATCGAGTGTCGCTCCCGGCCCGATATCGGAATCCGGCAGAAAAACTGTATCGCAGGGCCTTCGCGTCCCCTCACCAATAGTCACGCTTTCGCAAGCGAATGTCTCCCCGTTCGTCACGCGCAGGCGCGGCTCGCGAAGCGGCTCATCGCCCCGATTGACGATGCGAAGGGCCGCCGGGATCACATCGCCCGGACGATAGCGCTCACCAGCGGGTAACGTGGTCTCCACCTGCATCAGCGGGCCATGCAGAGTACCATCCATAACCGAGCGGCCCAGCCTGACATCGCCATTGCTCAGGGTCAGGCTCGCGGACAGCTTACGCCACTTCGCAATCTCCGCATCGCTTGCCTGCGGGTCGGCATCCGTCACCGTCGTTGTCACCGAGAACCGAACCGTCCGGTCGCGCGCCGTCGCAGCGGAGTCGATCCGACACCGGCCCAACCCGACCGTAATCGCCTGCCCCTCGATCCGCGGCTCGCTCTCATCGCTGCATAAGATGGCGGAGCCGATACGCAGCCTCTCGACGCGACCGGCAACCATGGCAGGCGGCAGATCAAGCGTCACCACCGCGCCCGACAGGATGCCACCGGGAATGACGATCACCGCCGCCAGCACCGGCGCGTCCCCGACGCTCATCTTCGTCGTCGCACTTGATGCGAGGCTGATCGCGGGCAGAGTGAACGGCACCGGGACGTCATACAGCGTGCGTTGCGGCCTGCTGCGCTCGCCCTCCGACAGCGTCGATCCGGCGGAAAACGACAGTTCCCCCGACGTCCCTGGCAAGGCCGTATCCCGAACCACCACCCGCACCGAGCGGGTCAGGCGCTGCCCCGGTTTGAGGCGCAGACCGTCGCCGATAAAACGCCAGGCGCCCCCCTCCTCGTTGTAACGCTGAAAGGCCTCATCCGCCTCATCCACTTTACCGTCGGCATCATTGTCGAGACCATCTGCAACGGGTTTCGCGATCTCCAGCGCAGGGGATGCGCGCAGGACGATACGGCGTAGATCGACTGCTTTGCTGCCCCGGTTGCTGAGACGGATCACGACGTTGATATCCGAGCCGGGAAGGAACGGGCCGCCATCGCCCGTCGCAGCATTCACCAGGTCCACCGTCTCCATGACGATATCGGGGCTGACCGCATCCTGGGCGGATGCCGACTGGGCCCCGGTGGCGAGAATCAGAAGGAGGGCGAGGCGCGCGATCATGCGCGGAACCTATCGCCCCCGGCCACCGGCAACAACGTCCTAAAATCGTACGTCACGCACCGGGGACGCGCAGGCTCTCGTAGCCGATCATCGCATGGGTCCGATATGGCTTACGCTCCTGCAATCGCGCATAATAGACGTCCAGATTCGGCGTCACCGGGCGCTCGAAATCGACGGTGTAATAGCGGTAGAGCTGAACCCCGAAGGTAAAATCGGCCAGCGAGATCGTCTCGCCGCCCAGCCAGCCATGCTCGGCGATCCGCGCATCGGCCATCGGCATCAGCACGTTCACGGCCTCGATCCCCGATTGTACGAGCGCATGGTCACGTGTCGCCGCCGGGGTCCGCACCAACTGCCAGAAGACCTTGTAATTGAACTCCGCCGCGACGCTGAGCTTCGCCCATTCCATCCATTGATCCTGCACCGCCCGTTCGCGTGTACTCGGATGCCAAAGCGCATCGCGGCCATATTCCGAGGCGAGATAGCGCAGGATCGCCTGACTTTCGCACATCGTCAGATCGCCATCCTGCAAGACCGGGATCTTGCCCATCGGATTCATGGCAAGGAACTCGGGCGTGTCGGTTCCGCCGAACGCGCCCCCCACATCGAACCGCTCGACGTCCAGTCCCAGTTCGGCGCAAAGCCACATGACGGGTTGCACATTGCTTGAGGTCTCGCGACCGTGCACACGGATCATGTTCAACACTCCCCCCGGTAAACCGTACATCGTCCGTGCACGGGGGCGACGCGCCTGTCAACAGCTTGTGCGTCATTCTGTGCCGAGTTGGGATTCGTTTTATGAGCGGCGTGATTTTCGCAACTGCATCATGCCGGATACACCAAGGCACGCCAAATCGCCCCACCGCATCGCGGAGGAGGTCGCAAACCCATCCCTGGAGATCAAAATTCACGGCGGTTCCGGCGGCACCAGCGCCCAGATCGCCAATTCCTGACACTCCGCCAGAATCTCGTCGATCACTTCCTTCCCGCGCTCCCGATGCCCCGGAGGTCTGCCCCGTCGCATCGGCATCGGAAATTTCCGCTTGGCCCGTTCCAGCACGCGCTTCAACCGCGCAGCCTGCGCGGGCAGGTCGTCCAGCACCGCCTTCAGCACCAGCAACCGCTGGCACAGCCGAACCGCCGAAACCGGGTCATCCGGCATCGGCACTTTGCGGTCATAAGACGGATCGAACGGCTCATCGAGATAGCGGATACGCGGCCCCGGTCCCGGCACTGTCTTCCGCTTCGGATCGACAGGCTTGCGCGGGTCGAACAGCGGAAACGCAGGCAAACCACTCGACGCCCCCTTGCGCTTCCCAAGCCCGCTACCTTTCTTCCGCTTTGCCAATGAAGACCGCTCCCAGACGAAAGGCACTCCCTCCGCTTCGGCGGCCCGCATCACCAGCACGATCAACCGCCGCACGGCAGCTTCCGTCGGCAACAGCGTCTGCACGATGCGCCGATGCACGCTTCTCGGCAGCGTCTCGATCACCGCCCCGGCCACTAGCCCCGCCGTCGCGAACAGGGTCATCAGGGTCCAGCACAACGCCTTGCGCTGCCGCTCGACCGACATCCCCCAATCCCAATCGCGTAGCCAGTTCATCCGATGCCTCTGTCAAAACAAAACATGAACATCAATGATGAAACTGTTCCACCTGTCAAGCGTGCGGTGGTCGTCCTTTCCCTTTAATTTTCGCGCAAAGCGGGAATCTCCCGCCGCTTCGTGCATCTCCCGGTGGCGAATGAGACCCGCTTTCGCGGGGGATCACAACAGGTGAGGGAGAGGAGGGAACC
>CALHLW010000024.1 GCA_938034615.1 uncultured Neomegalonema sp.
TGCCCCTTGCGGTCGAACATGAAGCCGACGGACCCCGTCTCGCCCAGATTTCCGCCATTCTTCGTGAAGGTCGAACGCACGGTGGAGGCGGTGCGGTTGCGGTTATCGGTCAGGGCCTCGACAATGATCGCCACGCCCCCCGGCCCATAGCCCTCGTAGCGGATTTCGTCGTAGTTCTCTGCATCGCCGCCGATGGCCTTCTTGATCGCGCGTTCGATATTGTCTTTGGGCATCGACTGCGATTTGGCCTCGCGCACGGCGAGCCGTAGGCGCGGGTTCTTGTCGGGATCGGGGTCGCCCATCTTGGCGGCGACGGTGATCTCCTTGGAAAACTTGGAGAATTGCTTCGCACGCACGGCATCCTGCCGCCCCTTGCGATGCTGGATATTCGCCCATTTTGAGTGGCCTGCCATGGAAATCCTCGCGTCGGTAATCGGTTTCTCGCGAGGTTATAAGCGAGGATTCCCGCGAATTGAACCCCGGCGACACCGGGAATCTTCCCCCGAATGTCCGGCAGGCTTTTATCGCTGAGATACAATCTTACGGCATTGTCACCACGAGGCTTGATTCACGAGTTTCCAGCAGTATGCAGGCTAAAAAGTGTTTACAATACATAGGCTTGATCGCGGCATTCATCGTGCAGAATGTGCTGAGCCATGGACCCCGTGGTCAAGCCACGGGGTGACAGCGGTGATATGCAGAAACTTGGATGAACCGAGAAAACACATCATACTATTCCTGTCCAAAAGCCCATTTATCGCTCAAGAAATCGCTACCGGACACTCGTGGACTTGATCGCGGGGTCCATTTCTCCGCTCGCCTTTGCAGTTCGGGTTGAGAGATGGATTCTGCGGTCTCCGGCACCGTCAAAAAAACTGACCAGTATTGAATTTATAGCCCTTCGCACACCCAAAACCCCACACCAATCACCCACACCCCTACCGCACCGTCCGCGCAAACCCCTCTTCCGCATGCCAGCAACCCAACGCCACCGCGCGGGCCACGCAATCGGCGGCCAGCGAGCCGAGGGCCATGGTGCGGTGCGGGTCGTCGGTCGTCTCTCCCTGCGGAGCCAAAGCAAATATCGTGTCCCCATCGAAGGGCGCATGACTGGGGCGCAGCGCCCGCGCCAACCCATCCTGCGCCATCACCGCGATCCGCTTCAGCGCCCCCCGCGACTGTGCGACCGACACGCCCACCGCCCCGATACAGGTGGCCGTCGCCGCACCGCCCTTGATATCCTCGGGCAGCGCCGGAGGCGGCTCCATCGTCCCCGGACGCCGCCCGCCGAACTCCCCGTCCCGCTCGAACGGCCACGCCCAGAATGTCCGCCCGTCCGGCATCAGCGGCGAGCCAATGGCATTCGTCGCGATCCACGCCGTCACCGTGATCCCCTCGAACGCCGCCGAGGCCACACCAAAGCCCCCGCGCCAAGCCCCCGCCGTCGCCCCATACCCGGCCCCGAGACTGCCCTGCCCGCTCTCCCGCGAAGCCGCCCCCAGCGCCTCCCGCGCCAGCGCCCCATAGGGCGGCGCCTCCTCCCACTCCTTCGCGCCACCGTTGTTCAGATCATAGAGACAGGCCGCAGGCACAATCGGAACCGCAGGCGTCCCCGGCACCAGCGTCAACCCGACACCCCGCGCCGACAATCGCCCCGCCACCGCATCCGCCGCCCCGAGGCCAAACACCGACCCGCCCGCCAGCACGACCGCATGGGCAATCCCCAGCGTCGCCTCACTCCCCACTGCATCCGTCTCCCGCGTCGCAGGCCCCCCGCCCCGCATATCCACCGCACATGAGAGCGGCTCGTCAGGCAGCAGGACAGTCACGCCGGTACGCGCCGTCACATGATGGGCATGGCCAATTCGCAGCATGGCGACAGCATAGCGTCGAACCGTCTCCAAGGGAACGACCGCAGCATTTGCAGCAAACTTGCCGCGTATTGCGGGTATTTGGAGGAGGAGAGCGTCAAGCGATTGCAAGCTTTCAATGCGATGATGCCCCCACGGCAAAGAGCCGTTGGAGAGAATGATGGCGGGCGACAGCATCGAAAGAATGAACATTCGGAACGACGGGTACAGCGCAACCGCCGAAGATATCGCTGACCGCGAGATCGAAGCCCTGATGAGCGATCGGGCCGCCCTTGCCCGTCTCGTCACCGAACATCGCCTCTTCCGCGAAGCGATCGAGAAAAGCCCGGTCGCCTATTGCGTCTACGATGCCGATGACCGGCTGATCGCCTTCAACCCCGCCTATGAAAGCCTGCATACCGGCGTCGGATCGATGCGCGATGCCCGTGCGCGGGGCGAGACGCTTTATTACGCCGACATCATGCGCAAACAGCTTATCGGTCAGGTTCCGCCCGAGGAACTGGAGGCGGCAGTGGCCGAGCGCGTGCGGGACCAGCGGTCCAGCGACAGCATGACCGTCGACCGCGATAATGGCGACAAGGGCCAGTACCGCATCACCAAGTACCATCTCTCCTGCGGGGCCGTCGCCGGGCTGGCCTTCGACATCACCGAACAGAAGATGCGCGAGAAGGAGCTGACCGCCGCCACCGCCCTGGCCGAGCAGGCGCAAAGGGTCGCTCAGGAGGCGCTGGATACCGAGCGCAAACGCAAACGCGACGTGCGGCTTCTGGCGGAACTGGGCGAATGGCTGCAAAGCTGCAAGACCATGGACGAGCTGTTCACCGTGATCGAGCGGTTCATGGCCACCCTGTTCCCCGGTTCGGCGGGAGAGCTGTTCATCTACAGCAATTCACGCGACGTGCTGGACAACGCCTGTCACTGGAACCGAGACGGCCATCTCGACGATTACATCCGGCCCGACGATTGCTGGGCCTTGCGCCGGGGCCGCATGTACAAGCACGGGGCCGGGTCCGTCGATTTCGTCTGCCACCACGCCGATGACCTCGGTGCCGCACATGGGGAAACGCCCTATGTCTGCCTGCCGATCATCGCCCATGGCGACACGGTCGGCCTGTTGCATATCCGCTTTGCAGCGGGCGAAGGCAGGGGGCGAGAGGCCGCAAAGGCGATCTTCGACGACAATGTCCACACCTTCGCGATCCAGTGCTCCGAGCAGATCAGCCTCGCCATCGCCAATGGCAAGCTGCGCGACGAGTTGCGCGACCAGTCCACCCGCGATCCCCTGACCGGCCTGTTCAACCGTCGGCATTTTCTGGAGGAGTGCCGCCGCGAACTCTCCAACGCCATGCGCTACGAGAAACCTCTCAGCCTGATTGCGGTCGATGTGGATAATTTCAAGATGTTCAACGACACCCACGGGCATGACGCCGGCGATACGGTGCTGCGCACGCTCGGCGATCTGATGGAGACGGTGTTCGAGGGCTGCGGCGTCGTCTCGCGCTTCGGCGGCGAGGAATTTTCGATCCTCCTGCCCGAAACGGGGATCGATCTGGCCGAAAGCCGGGCGGAGGAACTGCGGCGGCGGACCGAGAGCCTGTCGATCCGCTATGGCGACAAGATCCTGCCCAAGATCACGATATCGGCGGGGCTTGCCGCATATCCATCGAAGGGCAGCACCCCGCAGGAACTCCTGAACGCCGCCGACCGCGCCCTCTACACCGCCAAAGACGCCGGCCGCAACATCGTCCGCAAAGCGGAGAGTTAGGGGACGTAACCCCTACGCCGTATCCGGGATCGTCACCCGGAACGTCGTGCCCTCTGCCGTGCTGTCCAGCAGGTCCACGTCGCCGCCATGGCCGCGGGCCAACTCGCGGGCGATGTGGAGGCCGAGGCCCGTGCCGCCCTTGCGGGCGCTGCCCCGGAAAGCCTTGAACAGGTTTTCGCGCGCTGCGACGGGCATACCGGGGCCGTCGTCGGTCAGGTCGATCACAACTCCGCCCTCCTCCCGCTGCGCGCGCACAACGAGGCGGCTGCCCTGCCCCGTGCCCGCCATCGCCTGTTCGGCATTGCGGGCGAGATTCTGGATGATGCGGAAAAGTTGATCGGGGTCGGCTTCGGCGTAGAGATCATCCGGCACGTCCGTATCCATGACGGTCCCGGCCCCTTCGGGGAACACCGCCTCGCCCACCTCTTCGATCAGTTTTCTCAGCAAGACCCTGCGGCGGAAAGGCGGCGGCTCGTCGGCTTTGCCGAAGGCCAGTGTGCGGGTACACAGATCGGTCGCCCGATCCAGCGAGCGCAGCAGCTTGGGGGCTGTGCGCCGCACCATCGGGTCTTCGCTCCGCTCCAGCCGGTCGGCGAGCAATTGTGCGCTGGCCAGCATGTTACGCAGGTCATGGTTGATCTTGGCCACCGCTTCGCCGAGTTGAGCCAGCCGCGTTTTCTGGTTCAACGATGCGCGCACCTCGGTTTGCATCGCCGAGAGTTCCCGCCCCGCCTCGTCCAGCTCGGTATTGCCCGTCCCCGGATCGAAGATGCGCGCGGCTTCCGGCGAGCCCCGGAACTCCGTCATGGAATCGATAATGCGGCGCATCGGCTTCACGAGACAGCGGTTCAGCGCCATGAACACCAATGCCGCCGTCAGCAGCGAAATCACCAGCGACAATTTCAGAATACGGATCGCGAAATCGCGCATCGCGGTAGCGAGCTGGTCTTCCTTGAGCGTGATATCCACCGCATCGCCCATGGGCCAACGCTCGGCATCAGGCTCCGCGATGACACGGATCACCCGCTCGGGGCGCGGATTGACCAGAACGGTGACAGCATCGACGATCTTGCTGACCATCGTTGCGTCGTCGAGATTGAAGACCTCCTCGACCGGCTCGTCCCAACTCCCTCGCAGCACGAGTCTTTTCGAATCGCCATCGAGCAAGGCGATGGAACGCACTTGCGCGCTGTTGAGGAGGCGCCATTCCAGCCCCTCATCTTCATCGACAGCGAAAGGATCAAAGGTTTCGTCCTCTGCCAACGGCACCTCATCGCGATATCCGGTGATGGCTATAGCAACGACATTCGCAGCCTCTACTCGCTCACGCAGGTATACTTCGCGATACCGCGCAAGCGAGGGGACGAAAATCAACACCTCCGCCAGCATGACGAAAAGGATCGTCAGGATCAGCAGAAGGCCGGAAAGAGAACGCACCCAGCGCATGGCAGCGGCCTTTCGCGGTTATCCGAACTTCGAGAGGAACCGCACGATGCTTCGCGTGCGGTCGCTGAACAATTTGGGCGTATAGTATTGCCCCGCCGCCCGCTTGGCCGCCTCGCCCAGCGTAGGGTACGGCGCGACATAGGCCGCGATGGAGCCGATCTTCTGCTTATTCGCCACCGCATAGGCGAAAATCTGAAGCATGTCGCCTGCCCCCTTACCGACGATGGAGGCCCCGACAATCCTCTGGCCATCGAGGATGACCTTGACAAGGCCGTTAGTTGCCCGCTCGGCCTGTGCCCGGTCGTTTTCATCCATCGACCACCGCAGGATGGTGGCCTTGCTTCCCAGCTTCTCGACCGCCTGCGCCTCGGTCAAACCGACCTGCGCGATTTCCGGATCGACATAGGTGACCCACGGGATATGCGCGGTTGTGGCCTTGGCCCAGAACATCTGGAACAATGCGTTACGCACGACGATGCCCGCATGATACCCGGCGACATGGGTGAATTGCAGGCCGCCGGCCACGTCTCCGATGGCGAAGACCTTGCGGTTTGTGGTGATGAGCTTGTCGTCCACCTTGATGCCACGCCGGTCATATTCGATCCCGGCCTTTTCCAGATCAAGACCGTCCACGTTCGGCTTGCGGCCCACGGCCATCAGCAGATGCGTGCCCTCGACGACATCGCCACCCTTGAGGTGAACACGCACCCCTGTGCCGCCCTTTTCGACCTTCTCGGCCAAAGCTTCCTCGCGGATATCGAGGCCCTCCGCGCGCAGATTTTTCAGCGCGATGGCCGTGATTTCCGGGTCGTCCTTGCCCAGCGCTTTCGCGCCCTCCAGCACGGTGACCTGTGATCCCAGACGCCGATGCGCCTGCGCCATTTCCATCCCGATGGGGCCACCACCCACGACGATCAGGTGGCCGGGTAATTCAGTATTATCGAAGATCGTCTCGTTGGTAAAATAGGGCGTGTCTTCCAATCCAGGGATCGGCGGCACGAAGGGCGAAGAGCCGGTTGAGATCACGACGCGGCGCGCCTTGATCGTCTTGCCTCCCGCCTCGACGGTGCGCGGGCCAACAAAGCGACCAGCATCCTGAATGACGGTACAGCCAAGTTCCTCGAACCGTTCCACGCTGTCATGGGGTTCGATGGTGGCAATGACGCTCTTCACATGCGCGTTGACGGCGGCGAAGTCGACTTCCGGCTCATGGGCCGCCACGCCGAAGGCGACACCGCTACGATGGGCCTGGGCATGTTTACCCGCCGCGAGCAGGGCCTTCGACGGCACGCAACCATAATTGAGGCAATCGCCCCCCATCTTGTGCTTTTCGATCAGGACTACGGAGGCCCCCATCTGCGCGGCACCGGCGGCGACGGACAGACCGCCCGAACCCGCACCGATAATGCACAGGTCTACATTCAGCGTGTCGGACATCAGACTTCTCCTTCGGTACCGGGCACTGGCTTACCACGCACGGCCTTGATGACAATGGGCAAGAGGGCGAGCACGATAAGGCCGACGAACGGACCCCAGACCTTCGGATCGGCAAAGACATTGAGGCTCAATTCCTCACCCGAAGCGAGCACCGCGCCCAGACCCGTGCCGACAGACGTGTAGACCGCCGAACCCGGCGCGATGCCGAGGAACGTTGTCCAGACATAGGTGAACAGCTTCACGCCGAAGAAGGCGGGCAGGAGATTGGCGATGAAGAACGGCACTGCAGGAACGAGGCGCAACAGGAAGAGGAAGCTGAGCTCGTTTTCCTGAAAGCCCTTCTCGAACTTGCCCATCCACGGACCCGCGCGTTCCTTCAGAGTCGCGCCAAGGCTGGTACGGGCGGCGATGAAGATGCAGGTCGCGCCGATGGTTGCGGCGGTTACGGTGAAAATCGTGCCGGGGATGAGCCCGAACAGAAAGCCGCCCGTCAAGGTCATGATCAGCGCACCCGGCAGCGAGAAAGCCACCACAGCGACATAGATCGCCATATAGGTCAGCACGGCCACGACATAGTTGGAATCGCGCCATGCCAGCAGGGCCTCGCGATTGTCGCGCAGGGTATCCAACTTGAGATAATCCCCGAAGAAATATGTGCCCAGAGCCGCACCCGTAAGGATGATGCCGATGGGCAACCAGCGCTTCCATGCGCCCTGCCCTTTTTCCGGTGCCGCGTCCTGTGTCATGTCGACCATTCCTCTCGATCCTTTCGTGCCCTTGCACGGCGATGCCAGATGGCTTGCCTTCGCATAACGCAGAAAAGGGGGTGGGGAGTTAGCGTTTCAGGGGCAGATCACACCGGATTGAGCGCCCGTGACGATCCTGTAGGAAAACGTAACATTATGTCGCGGGTCGATGCGACGACTCTTTCGGCTCTGCTCATCGGTGTGGTATCGTCGTTGTATCTAACCAATGAGGATCGTCGCATGACCCAATCCGGTGAACAGCCCGCGCTGAAAAGCGGCATCCACCTGACGGAAGTGGAGCGGCGGCAATATCATCTGGAACGACCGGGCTTTCGCATCAGTGAGATGCAACTGTCTCCGACCCAGACGATCCCGTGGCATTCGCACAGCGATATCGGCGACACCTTCTATGTTATCGAAGGCCACCTGCACCTGTTCCTTCGCGATCCCGAGGAGGAGGTTCACCTTCAACCGGGCCAGAGCTACCCCGTCGCCCCCGGACGCCCCCACCTCGTCACGAATGGCGGCGACACTTCCATGACGATCCTAGTCCTTCAGGGCGTCGGTGAGTACGATTACGTGCCGTTGGCGTAACCGCATCATACCAATGAGCACCTGTGACGGTCCTTTACTTTAGGCAGGGCAGACTATGCGTAGGAACCGCGATACGCATTGCAAAGGATGACGCCCGTCGTAATCAGGGTGCAGACTATAGAGGCGATGACCAGGAAGTTCGCGACGATCAAAAGCAATCCATTCACAGCTCCGCCGACCGTCATCGCGACGATAGCAAACACCATAATCACAGCTATCGCCACCATGGCGCCGACGGCACTCACAGCGAGCATACGCCCGAGTACCGGCCAGAGTCGCGAGCGTGTCGATGCGATCTTGAGAGACGTATCTCCACCCTCCACGATTGCCGGAAGCACCGTGCCATAGCGCGCAAGACCTACCAGAAATACGGTGCCCGTCAGAAGACCGAAGAACGCGGTGGTAACGGACTTCTCGCCGAAGACGGCAGCGGTTATCGCGTCCACACCCAACGTGACGACCATCGCAAGAGCATAGGCCGCAATGAAGGTCGACATCGTGCCCGGTGTCTTCTCCCGAAAGAGATCACGCCCCTGCATCGCCCCATCAGTGAGGATATGCAGACAGGTAGGATAGAGGATCAACCCTGTCGTCACACCGAGCAAAAAAGGCTGCGGCACGATACTGTCATCCAGCCACGTCACGATGATCCACAAAGCAATCGTTCCGGCGATTACGATGGGAAGGATATTGCGAGCCACCTGCACCGTCTGCCTGAACAGACCACTACCGGGATCGGATACGGAGACGGTCATCAATAACCCTTCAGCTCGTCATCCGGCCCCAGAATTCCTTTACCTGACCGAAGAAGCCGTCGGATTCGGGGCTGTTGGCCGTCGTTTCGCCGATGGTGCGAAACTCCTCCAGCAACTCCTTCTGGCGCTTGGTGAGGTTGGTGGGGGTCTCGACGCCGACCTCGATATAGAGGTCGCCCTCGCGGTTCTGGCGCAGGACGGGCATTCCCTTGCCGCGCAGGCGGAACTGTTTGCCGCTCTGGGCACCGGCGGGGATGGCCACGCGGGCGCGGCCTCCGTCGATGGTCGGGGCTTCGATATGACCGCCCAGAGCCGCGAGGTCCATCGGCACGGGGATGCGGCAGAAGAGATCGGGGCCTTCGCGGCGGAAGATCTGGTGATGCTCGATATCGATGAAGATGTAGAGGTCGCCCGGAGGCCCCCCCATCATGCCCGCTTCGCCTTCGCCCGCCAACCGGATGCGGTTGCCATCTTCGACGCCCTTGGGAATCTGGACGTTGAGGGTGCGTTCCTCGCGCTTGCGGCCCGCGCCGTTACAGGCATTGCAAGGGTTTGTGATGACCTGACCACGCCCACCGCAGGTGGGACAGCTTCGCTCGATGGTGAAGAAGCCCTGCTGCGCGCGCACTTTGCCGTGACCGGCGCAGGTGGAGCATGTTTCAGGCTGTGCCCCCGCCTCCGCGCCGCTGCCGCTACAGGAATCGCAGGTGACGGCGGTGGGCACACGGATGGTCGATTGCTTGCCCTTATAGGCGTCTTCCAGCGCAATGGAGAGATTGTAGCGCAGATCGGCACCGCGTACCTGTCCGCCCTGTCCACCGCGCTGACGCCCGCCGAACTGGCCGAAGAGGTCGTCGAACACATCGGCGAAGGCAGAGGAGAAATCACCCGAACCACTACCACCGGGGCGCGGGCCAAATCCGCCATTGCTGCCATCGACGGCGGCATGGCCGAACTGGTCGTAGGCGGCGCGCTTTTGCGGGTCTTTGAGAATATCGTAGGCTTCGTTGACTTCCTTGAACTCCGCTTCCGCATCGGGTTTGTCGCGATTGCGGTCGGGGTGAAGGATCTTGGCCTTCTGACGGAATGCCTTCTTCAGCTCGTCGGCGGACGCACCGCGCGAGACACCCAGCAGATCGTAATAGTCACGCTTCGACATTGAACGTCCTTAAAGCAGACCGAACTACGGTCGGAAAGGCGGCTGGACGGGTGTTAATCCCTTCACAGCCGCCCTTGCAAGGTCGGAAAGGCCCGATCCGCCGCACGGACCGGACCAATCGAGATCAGGAAGACTTGCGGATTTCGTCGTCGACTTCCTCGAAATCGGCATCAACCACGTCATCGCCCATGTCGCGGGTCGCGCCATCGGCCTTGGCGGCGGCTTCCGCATCGGCATCGTCCTGCTCCTGCGAGGCCTTGTAGATGGCTTCGCCAAGCTTCATCGACGCCTGTGCAAGGGTCTGGCTCTTGGTATTGATGTCTTCGACATCATCGCCTTTCAGAGCCTCCTTGAGGTCTTCGATGGCGACGCCGATGGCTTCGCGCTCATCCTCGGCCACCTTGTCACCGTGTTCGGCCAGCGACTTCTCGGAGCCATGGACGAGGGATTCGGCCTGATTGCGGGCTTCGGCCACCTTCTTACGATTGGTGTCCTCCTCCGCGTATTCAGCGGCGTCCTTGACCATCTTGTCGATCTCGTCATCCGACAGACCGCCCGATGCCTGGATCGAGATGTTCTGCTCCTTGCCCGTACCCTTGTCCTTGGCCGAGACGTTGACGATGCCATTCGCGTCGATGTCGAAGGCCACTTCGATCTGCGGCACGCCACGCGGGGCAGGCGGGATGTCTTCGAGATTGAACTGGCCGAGCATCTTGTTGTCGGCGGCCATCTCGCGCTCACCCTGGAAGACCCGGATCGTCACCGCCGTCTGGTTGTCATCGGCGGTCGAGAAGATCTGGGACTTCTTGGTCGGGATCGTGGTGTTGCGGTCGATGAGGCGCGTGAACACGCCGCCCTGCGTCTCGATGCCGAGCGACAGAGGCGTCACGTCGAGCAGGACCACATCGGTCACGTCGCCCTGAAGGACACCGGCCTGAATGGCGGCACCCATGGCGACGACTTCGTCGGGGTTGACGCCCTTATGCGGCTCCTTGCCGAAAAACTCTTTCACGACCTCATGGATTTTCGGCATCCGGGTCATGCCACCGACGAGGACGATTTCGTCCATGTCCTTGGCAGACATCCCCGCGTCCTTGAGAGCGGCCTTCATTGGCTCAAGCGTACGCTTGACCAGATCCTCGACCAGCGATTCCAGCTTGGAGCGGGTCAGCTTGATGGCGAGGTGCTTCGGGCCGGAGGCATCCGCCGTGATGAAGGGCAGGTTCACTTCAGTCTGCGTCGAAGACGAGAGTTCGGTCTTGGCCTTCTCGGCGGCTTCTTTGAGGCGCTGGAGAGCGAGAGGATCGTTCTTGAGGTCGATCCCCTGGTCTTTCTTGAATTCTGCCGCAAGGAACTCGACGATGCGCAGGTCGAAATCTTCACCCCCGAGGAAAGTATCCCCGTTCGTGGCGCGCACTTCAAAGACGCCGTCGCCGATCTCGAGAATCGAGACGTCGAATGTGCCGCCCCCGAGGTCATAGACCACGATGGTCTTGCCGTCTTCCTTGTCGAGACCGTAGGCGAGCGCGGCGGCGGTCGGCTCGTTGATGATGCGGAGCACTTCGAGGCCCGCGATCTTGCCCGCGTCCTTGGTCGCCTGACGCTGCTGGTCATTGAAATATGCGGGGACGGTGATGACGGCCTGCGTGACCGGCTCACCAAGATAGCTCTCGGCGGTTTCCTTCATCTTCTGAAGGATGAAGGCGGAGACCTGTGCAGGAGAATACTTGTCACCCGCCGACTCGACCCATGCATCGCCGTTGCCGCCGTTGATGATCTTGTAGGGGACCATGCCCTTGTCTTTGGAGACGGCAGGGTCGTCGTAGCGGCGCCCGATCAGGCGCTTGACTGCAAAGAGCGTATCCGACGGGTTTGTCACGGCCTGACGTTTCGCGGACTGGCCAACCAGTCGCTCGCCTTCACCGGTGAAAGCCACCATCGAGGGGGTCGTGCGCGCCCCTTCCGCGTTCTCGATGACCCGTGCTGCCTTGCCGTCCATGATGGCGACACAGGAGTTCGTGGTCCCGAGGTCGATTCCGATTACTTTCGACATGCTGTCTTCCCTCTTCAGCAAAAGCCCTTTGGATGCGCATCGCGCCATCCGGGCGGGCTATCCTGTGGTTAATTCTCGCGCAGCCCGCGCGTTCCCGATGCATATATGAAGAGCAAGGAAGCGGCGCAAGCAGTGCGGAGGGCAAAAATGTGACCGCAGTTTCCGCAACGGAACCTTGTCGGGCGCATCGAGGCGCGCCACCATCGGGCCAATGAAACAGGACGACCCCGAAACCGTCCATGGCGTTTCCGTGATACGCGGCGCGCTGACGACAGAGGAACAGGGCGCATTGCTGGCCGATCTACGGAGCATCGCGAAGGTCGCGCCGCCGTTCTCGCCGATGACGGGATGGGGCAAGCCAATGTCGGTGCGGATTACCGCTGCGGGGCGGTTCTGCTGGTTCTCGGACAGGAAAGGATATCGCTACATAGAGACGCACCCGGATACGGGGCAGCCGTTTCCGCCGATCCCCGATCTGGCGCTGCGGGTCTGGCGAGCCTTCGAGACGCGGGCCGATCCCGATTGCTGTCTCGTCAACCACTATCGCGAGAGCGCGCGGATGGGGCTGCATCAGGATCGGGACGAAGCGGATTTCGGGTTTCCGGTGGTATCGATCTCACTGGGTGATCCGGGGTTGTTCCGTATCGGAGGGACCGAACGGAAATCTCCGACGCGGTCGTTCTGGCTGCATTCGGGAGATGCGATGGTGTTGGCGGGGGAGAACCGGCTGGCTTTCCACGGGATCGACCGCATCAAGTTCGGGGAGAGTGCTTTGCTGGCGGGCGGGGGGCGGCTGAACCTGACATTGCGGCGGGTGGCGAAAGCGGATTGAATATCTGAATATTTATGCATATATAAAATAGCTGGTGATCCGGCTGCGATGCGCTTTGAATGGGACGAGGACAAGGATGCTTTCAATCTAATAAGCATGGCGTCAGCTTCGATATCATCGAGATGGCTAACTGGGATTTTGCCTACCTTTTGGAAATGCAATGGATCGATGGTGAGGAACGCGAAGTCCACATTCTGCCTGTCGGCCAATCGCTTGATGTGGTCGTGACGACCGAGCGCATCGACAAGGTTCGTATCATCTCGCATCGTCTCGCCGAAACACACGAAAAGAAGGCTTGGAGAGCAGAGTTTCAACATGGGTAAAATCAAGACGGTGACGTCCAATCCCCTAATCGTCGATCCGATGGATATCGACACGTCCCCTAACGATCCCAAGGTCGATGCCCGCATACGGGCAGGTATCGAAGCTGATCCCGATGCCTGGTCGATGCCGCCCGGTCACAAACCCATCGGTCGGGGCCGACCGCGCGGGTCAGCCAAGACGCGGGTGACGACGATGCTGGATGACGATGTGATTGCGGCGCTCAAGGAATCCGGTGAGAAGGGCTGGCAGACGCGGCTCAATGCGACACTTCGGCAGGCACTGGGTCTCTAAGCGACTGATCGCCATGAAAGGCACACCATGAAACTGACCGTAGACGGCAAGACCCACGAGATCGATGTGGAGCCGGAGATGCCGTTGCTCTGGGCGCTGCGCGACGAGTTGGGGATCACGGGGCCGAAATACGGCTGCGGGGCGGGGCTTTGTGGGGCGTGTACGGTGCATGTGGATGGCGAGCCGAGACGCTCCTGCATTACGCCAGTGGGGTCGGTCGAGGGCGCGGTCACGACGATTGCGGGGCTGGGAACACCGGACGCGCTGCATGCGGTTCAGGAAGCATGGATCGCGCATCAGGTGGCGCAATGCGGGTATTGTCAGCCGGGGCAGATCATGTCCGCCGCCGCGCTGCTGGACGAAGTATCGCAGCCGACGGATGCGGAGATTGATGCGGCGATGGCGGGGAACCTTTGCCGTTGTGGCACGTATCC
>CALHLW010000025.1 GCA_938034615.1 uncultured Neomegalonema sp.
CATGTGGCGAGAAAAGAGGATCCGCTTTTCCGGGAGTATTTCGACCGCGCTTTCGTCACAGGTATCCGGAGTAGGACCCACAGATACGCCCAAGGATCGTATTTCTACTGCGATCTGCTTGCGCTGATGCAAGAGCGCGACCGGGCATCGCAATGCTTCATCGACGATACGCCCGCATGGAAAGCCGCCCACGACCGGTTCCCGGACATCATGGCTTCCTTGCGGGAAGAACGCCGACAGCAGGTGCTGGGTTTTGCCGCGTCACGCTATTTCAGCGGCGACACGGAACACAGGGCCGTTCTCTGGGCGCTCGACCAACCCGATTTCGACGCGATGCTCGACGCAAGCCGCGAACGGAATCTGAAACAGGCAGCGCGCGATGCCGGGTACAATGCCGCACGCTGCACGCTGGGCCACGCAGGATGCAAATCCCCTTCGCGTTTCGAGGATGCCATGCGTCACGCGCGCCCGCAGGACGATATATCCGGCTATCGCAAAGCCTTCGATGAGGCGCGAAAAAGTCTCTTCGAGAGCGAGGTCCGAAGCCTCGCATGGTGCAGCGTCGATATCGACTTGGGCATCGAAAGCCGTCGGGACTGCATGACTGGCACAGCCCTTGATGCCCGCATCACGATGCTGCGCGGAATGATCGATGATTTCGATGCGATCCACATCGAAAACCGCCGATGGCTTCTCAAGCGCACGGCGGAAACCCACGGCCGCGGGCTTGCTCACTTCGAGGCAGGACAACGCGACGAAAGACCCGTTCTCGACACGGAAAAGCTCGAAACCCTCTTCCCCGAAGCGCCGGCCCTCATCGAGCAGAGCCGCCAAAGCATGATCCGCCAGATCGAGGAACGCGGCCCGGTAGAGTAATACTCACGGCTGAGATCACTGATCGCAATTGAGTTGCTGACGTAAAGTGATACGACGATGGCATACCAGCGAAGGCTGGTATCCAGCACAGTGTTTTTCACACCGTCTCCAGCACCTTCGCGAGACCGGATTCCGGCCTTCGCCGGAATGACAGGTTAAGGCGTTTCGAGATATTGCCTCGATTGAAGAGGCCAACGATTTCCGCCGTAGGTATAACTCGACCTCAATGTGATCTCGGTTGCGAATGGGCCAACGAGCAACCCGTCAGGCTGATCAGGGGCCGCTTTCCTCGCCGTGCCGCCGCTGCTATGCAGCGCGGATGCAGATCGCCCTCCCAGATTTCGCCCTTGTGGTTCTGATCGGCCCTAGCGGGGCGGGCAAATCCAGTTTCGCGCGCAAGCATTTCATTGAAACCGAGATCGTCTCGTCGGACCGATGCCGCGCGCTGATCTGCGATGACGAGACGCGGTTGGATGTCACGAGGGACGCTTTCGCGCTGTTGCGTCATACCGCTGCGCTGCGCCTCAAACACCGCAGGTTGACCGTGATCGATGCCACCTCGGCCAAGCGCGCGGACCGGGCGCATCTGCTGTCGCTGGCCAAGGAGTATCACGCTCCGGCGGTTGCGCTGGTTCTCGATATCGACCCCGCGATCTGCGCCGCCCGCAACGAGAACCGCCCGCTCCGCGATTTCGGGGCCGATGTTCCGCAAGGTCATTCTCAGGCATTGCGCAGCGGCCTGGATGCTCTCGAAAAAGACGGATTCCGGCAGGTTCATACCCTGCGCACGCCCGAGGAGGTGGATGCCGTCACGATCACGCGCGAGCCGCTCGCCATCGACCGCCGTGCCGATCATGGCCCCTTCGATATCATCAGCGACGTCCATGGTTGCTATGAGGAGTTGATCGCTCTGCTCGACCGGCTTGGCTATGTCTGCGATCCTTATACGGAGGGTGAGGCTCCGATGAGCGCCCGTCACCCGCAGGGCCGCATCGCCTTCTTCGTGGGTGATCTGTGTGACCGGGGGCCGTGCAATGTCGATGTCCTGCGCCTTGTCATGGGGATGTGCGCGGAAGAATCGGCCCGCTGCGTCATCGGCAACCATGATTTCAAGCTGCTCCGCTGGCTCCGCAAGGGCAAGGCGACCCTCACCCACGGCCTTGCCGTCACAGTCGAAGAGATGGAGGGCTGCTCGGATACCTTTCGCCGGGCGGTTCGTGATTTCATCGAGAGTTTGCTTTCGCACCAATGGCTCGCGGGCGGCGATCTCGTCATCGCCCATGCGGGCCTGCCCGAAGCGATGCACGGGCGGGACTCCGGGGTGGTGAAGGATTTCGCGATGTTCGGGCTGAAGAGTGGCGAGAAAGACGAGTACGGCCTGCCCGTCCGCATCGACTGGGCGCAGGATTATCGCGGGAACGCGGTGGTGGTCCACGGCCATACACCGATGCCTGAGGCGGAATGGCTCAACAACGTCCTCTGCCTCGACACCGGCTGCGTCTTCGGCGGCAAGCTGACCGCCTTCCGATGGCCCGAGCGCGAGATGGTCGCCATCCCCGCCGCCCGTCAATACGCCAAGCCGTCCCGCCCCCTCGCGGCAGGGGCACGCACGGTTCAGCCTGAGTGATTGGCGATTGCCCCTATCTCGCTCTCCCCTTCGTCATGCATTCATCGATGACTTCATAAGACAAGCTGTCACCGAGTCCTGAAAAATCCCCACGCTCGAACATGCGGGCTGACAGATTGTAGAAGGTCGTATGGGTGGCCGTCGCCATCGCCATTCCCAGGGAGAGGCGTGCCACACCGGCCTGTGCGAATTCACGCAGCGAGACGTTCTCCACCGTGCTTATCCCGACATTCACCGGGACCGAAACGCTGCGACAGACCTTCGTAACGGTCCCCAGATCATTCAGATACGGGACGTAGACGCAATCTGCGCCTGCGGCTTCAAAAGCCTGAATGCGCCTGATCGCTTCATCCAGATCATAGAGGCCATTCATGAAGCCATCGGCCCGTGCGACGAGGACGAAATCTTTCGGCAGGGCCGCTGCCGTCGCGCTGGCCGCCTTGATGCGTTCCACGGCAAGGTCGAACCCGTAGGGTTGAACATCCGGGTACGATATATCCTCGACGGAAATACCGGCCAATCCGATTTCTGCGGAGAGTTTGATCGTATCCTCCACGATGTCGGGCGCATCGCCGAACCCGTTCTCGAAATCGCCGGATACAGGAAGGGACGTGGCCGACACGATCATTTCGGCATGGGTCAGCGCCTCCTCCCTCGTGACCGTTCCCAGATCGGGCCGACCCAATGTGAAGGCATGGGCGCCCGACGAGGTCGCAAGGGCTTTTGCGCCCATTCCGGCGAAAAGACAGGCTGTGCCCTTGTCCCAGGCATTGGCCAGAATGAACGGATTTCCGGGAGCGTGAAGGTCTCGAAATGAGTGTGACATGCGAGGTCTCCTCTGGATGATCGGGTTATGAGGCAATGATACGGCGTCGATGCTGACACCCTTGTGTCAGCAGTGTTCGGCTAGAGTGCAATCAAGATGAGTCGTGACCCAACCTGATCGCGTTTCACTCTATGTCGCCGACCAACCCGCTTGCGGAATTCCTTCCGCGCCTTATGTTGATCTCTGCCTCGGGGGGCCTTCACAGGCTGAGATGCTGTCACCAGCGAACCCGTCGAACCTGAACCGGATAACGCCGGCGTAGGAAAGGCCAGAAGCATCTCGCTTCCTCAGCCAACCCTGCCCGGCGGCGCATGAGGAATCTGTGATGAAACACCTGCTCACCGCCGCCGTCCTTGCCATCGCCCTGCCGCTTGCGGCGATGGCCGAGGACAAGCCGAAACTCACCGTCTATACCTATGACAGCTTCGTTTCCGAATGGGGGCCTGCCCCGGCGGTGGAGGAAGCCTTCGAGGCGGTCTGCGACTGCGATCTCGATTTCGTCGCCGCCGGAGACGGCGCCGCCCTCCTGGGCCGCGTGAAGCTGGAGGGCAAGCGCAGCGACGCCGATATCGTCCTCGGTCTCGACGCCAACCTCGTCGCCAAAGCTCGCGAAAGCGGTCTCTTCGCGCCCCATGGCCAAGACCTGCCCGAGAACGGCGTCCCCGGCGGATGGGAGGACGACACCTTCATTCCCTATGACTGGGGCTATTTCGCCTTCGTCTACGACAAGACCCGTACGGAGAACCCGCCGACCAGCTTCGACGATCTACTGAACGCCCCCGACGACGTGACCATCGTGATCCAAGACCCGCGCACTTCGACCCCCGGCCTCGGCCTGCTGCTCTGGGTCAAGCATGTCTATGGAGACGAGGCTGATGAAGTCTGGGAAAAGCTCGCTCCCCGCATCGTCACGGTGACGAAGGGCTGGTGGGAAGCCTATTCGGCGTTTCTCGAAGGCGAGGCCACGATGGCGCTGTCCTACACCACCTCTCCCGCCTATCACGTCATCGCGGAAGAGGACGACACGAAGGCCGCCGCAGCCTTCGAGGACGGCCATTACATGCAGGTCGAGGTTGCGGCGAAACTGGCCAATAGCGATGCTCCCGATCTGGCCGACGAGTTTCTAGCCTTCATGGCGGGTGAGGAATTCCAGACCATCATCCCGACGACCAATTGGATGTATCCCGCCTATCCGGCGGGCGACTTGCCCGATGCCTT
Source organism: uncultured Neomegalonema sp. (assembly GCA_938034615.1). Lineage (GTDB taxonomy): Bacteria > Pseudomonadota > Alphaproteobacteria > Rhodobacterales > Rhodobacteraceae > JAHDDY01. The sequence continues at coordinate 4,548 of CALHLW010000025.1, forward strand.
CGGTGATCTTGCCGAGCCGGAGAAATCGCTGATCTTCAAGCCGGAGGATACGCCGGAAATCCGTGAGGCCGCGCTGGCCGAATGGCTGGATGCGCTGAGCAAGTAAGGGTATGCAATCGAGCGCCCCCTCTCCCCCTCTTGTCATTCCCGCGAAAGCGGGAATCTCTTTGGGCGGTGAGCGATTCCCGCTTTCGCGGGAATGACAAAAACTCGCTTCCCTCCCCGCGTCCTCATCGGCGGCGGCATCGCACTGGTCCTCCTTCTTGCGCTAACCCTCGGCGCACTCGTCGTGGTGGGGATGCAGGGCGCGGAAGCCGGTGCTCTCCGCCCCGCCGACTGGCGCGCGCTGTCCTTCACCCTGAAACAGGCGTTCCTCTCCGCCGCGCTCTCCGTCCTCCTTGCCATCCCCTTGGCCCGCGCGCTTGCCCGCAGAAAGTTTTGGGGCCGCGATACCCTCACCAGTCTGCTCGGTGCGCCCTTTCTGCTGCCGGTCATCGTCGCTATCCTGGGCGTCATCGCGGTTTGGGGCCGTTCCGGCTGGGTCGCCGATGCGATGGGCTGGGCGGGGCTGGGGCGGCTCAATGTCTACGGGATGTCGGGCATTCTCATCGCCCATGTCTTCTTCAACCTGCCCCTCGCTGCTCGCCTGATCTTGCAAGGTCTCGCCGACCTGCCGCCCGAGCGGTGGCGCGTTGCGGCTCAACTCGGTATCGAGGGCCGCGCGTTGTTTCGGCTCGTGGAATGGCCCGCCATACGGGCCAGCGCCCCCGGAGCCTTCGCCCTCGTCTTCCTCGTCTGCGCCACCAGCTTTGCCGTCGCCTTGGCGTTGGGCGGAGGCCCCCGCGCGACCACCCTCGAACTCGCGATCTACGAGGCCGCCAGCTACGATTTCGATCTGGGCCGCGCCGCCAAGCTCGCGGGCCTGCAATTCGCCGTCTGCGCCATTGCCGCTCTCATCGCCTTCGCCGCCTCGGCCCCCGTCACCGCCAGCCCCGGTGCGCTGACCTTGGTGGAACGGTGGGACGGTCGCAGCCTTGCGAGCCGCCTCGGCGATGCTGGCGTTATCCTCACCGTCTGTCTCTTCCTCGGCGCGCCGATGCTCGCCATTCTCCTGCGCGGTGTTGGAGGTCTGGACGATCTGACCGGCGTTGTCTGGGCGGCGGCGGGGCGCAGTCTGATCGTCGCGGCCCTCGCCATCATGGTCACGCTGGCGCTTTCCATCGGCCTTGCCGCCCTGATTGTGGCGCTTCAGACAAGAGGATCGCAAAGGGCCGCCCGACTGGCCGATCTCGCCGGATTGCTGCCCATCGCCGCCTCTCCCTTTGTCATCGGCATTGCATTCATCATCGTGCTGTTGCCTGTCGCCGACCCCTTTGCGCTTGCCTTGCCTCTTACCGCTATCGTCAATGCGGCGATGGCCACGCCGTTTGCACTCCGCATCCTCATCCCCGCCATCCGCCTGGCCCAAGACGAGCATGGACGCCTTGCCGATTCGCTGGGCCTGACCGGCCTCACCCGCCTGCGGGTGCTTTACTGGCCCCGCGTGAGACAGCCGCTCGGGTTTGCGGCGGGCCTGTCGGGGGCGCTGGCCATAGGCGATCTCGGTGTGATCGCGCTGTTCTCTACGCCGAGCGAGCCGACCCTGCCTTTGCTGATGCATCTGCTGGCTGGCAGTCGTCAGATCGACGCGGCCTATGGTGCGGCGCTTGTGCTGATCGCCCTGAGTTTCGGGGTGTTCTGGTTGTTTGACAGACTGGGGCGCGCAGCATGATCGACGTCGAAAACGCCCTCATCGAACGTGGCAGCTTCCGCCTCACCGCGACCCTCTCGGTTCCGGCAGGTAAAATCTGCGCTATCGTCGGCCCTTCGGGCAGCGGCAAATCCACCCTGCTGGAGGCCATTGCAGGCTTCCTGCCCGTCACCTCTGGACATATCCGCGTGGGTGGCGACCAGATCACCGCTCGCCCCCCGTCCGAGCGCCCCGTCACGCTGCTGTTCCAGAGTAACAACCTGTTTCCCCATCTGGATATCGAGCGCAATGTGGGCCTCGGTCTGAAACCGTCGCTGTCGCTGACCCCTGCCGACAAACGTGCCATTGCCGATGTGCTCGGGGAAGTCGGTCTCGCAGACTTGGCCACCCGCCGCCCCGCAGAACTTTCGGGCGGACAGCGCCAGCGTGCCGCCCTCGCCCGTGCGCTGCTGCGGCAACAACCCGCCCTGTTGCTCGACGAACCCCTCGCCGCTCTCGGTCCCGCCCTGCGCGACGAGATGCTCGCATTGATCGACGCCTCGGTCCTGAAACGTGGCATCGCTGTCCTGATGATCACCCACGCCCCCGAGGAGGCCCGCAGCATTGCCCACCTCACGGCGCTTTGCATGGAAGGCCGCATCAACGGTGCGCGCCTTACGGATCAAGTATTCGCCAATCCGGGGCCGGAACTGGCGGCTTATCTGGGGAGGGGGTAGGAAGGCGGGGATCTTTCGCAATAGCGAGCGGATGTCCGCCTTCGCGGACATGACAAACGGTGTCTACCCCTCGCTCAACTCGTGAAGCGCTTCCGTGTCGATCAGACGGTAATAGCCGCTCTCATGGGCAACTATACCTTTGCGTTTCCAGTCGTTGATGACACGGCTCACGTTTTCGCGGGAGGCACCGATCATGGCGGCGAGTTCGGATTGGGTCAGTTTGTGCGAAATGCGGATGCTGCCATCTGGCATCTCGACCCCGAACCCTTCTCCGAGGCGCAGCATCACGCGGGCAAGTTGTCCTGCCAGTGGTAGAAAATCGCGCGCAGCCAGTGCGTCGTTGGCCTCACGCAGCCGCTTGGCCATCACGCCGAGCAGGTGCTGGTACAGTCCCCCGTTCTCATCGGCGAACCGGAAGAACGCGCTCTTCGACCAATGCAGCAGCGAGGACGTCCGCAGCGCGACGATCGTGGCCGATCGTGGCTCATCGTCGAACATCCCCATCTCGCCGATGCTGTCGCCGGGGCTGAACACTGCGAGTAGTTGCTCGCCGCCCTCGGGCGATAGGCGCGTGGCCTTCAACCCCCCTGACTTGACGATGTAGAAGCCCCCCGCTTCATCTCCTTCGAGGAACAGCGATTGCCCTTCTTCGAGAATGATCGTGCTGCCGCGCTCCACGAGGGCGGCGGAAAGGTCGCTGTCTACGCCCTTCAGAACGGACCCGTCCTTCAGAATCCCCGCAATCGTCTGTGGCATCGAGTTCTCCTGCTGCCGCACCCATCGGCTGGCTTGATCCCATTTCGACACGATATTATCGGTGCTTGGTGTGATATGCAGCACACTTTGAAATTTAATTTTATGGGAAACCTGCTGTACCGACCTTTTCATGGGGTTTGCCCGGTCCTTCACCTGCGGTTGAACCTTGATCAGGTTGGGTGTGCAAGGTTGCGTATCGTGTAGATGAGTTGCGTATCTGGCTGGGGTGGCCGGGGTCGAGGCTTCTGTCACCCCATTCCCGGCATGGCGGCTATATCGCCCGTTGCAAAAGCGCGATAGCGTACGCGGATGACCTCCACTCTCGAAATTCCCGTCTGGCTCGCCGTTCTCGTCGGAACGCTTGGCATCGCGGGATTGGTGGACCGGATCGTCGGGCCGTCGCTGCGCTGGTTCTTCCGGCGGCGCGTGAATCGGGCCATCGACGATCTGAACCAAAGCCTCGACCTCAAGATTCAGCCCTTCAAGCTGACCCGGCGCAAGGTGCTCGTGGATCGCCTCATCTACGATCCTGAGGTTATGGCGGCGTTGGAAGACCATGTGCGCGAGGAAGGTGTCCCCCGCGACGTGGCGATGGAGCGCGTGGAGCGCTATGCCCGCGAGACGGTGCCTGCCTTCTCGGCCTTTGCCTATTTTTCCTTTGGCGCGCGGATTGCCCGATGGATCTCTCAGGCGCTCTTTAGGGTGCGGCTTGGTTTCATCGACAACGCGGCGCTGTCGGCCATGGACCCGGAGGCCACGGTGGTTTTCGTGATGAACCACCGCTCGAACATGGATTACTTGCTCGTCACGTATCTTGCCGCCGAACGCAGTGCGTTGAGTTACGCCGTGGGCGAATGGGCGCGAATCTGGGGGCTGTCGACGCTGATCCGGTCGATGGGGGCGTATTTCATCCGCCGCAAATCGCGCAACGCGCTCTATCGCAAGGTGCTGTCGCGCTACGTGGCGATGGCGACCGAGGGTGGAGTGACACAGGCAGTCTTTCCCGAAGGCGGCCTTACCCGGACCGGGGCGCTGCAACCCGCAAAGTTGGGATTGTTGGCCTATATGGCCGAGGGGTTTCAGCCGGGGGTGTCGCGCGATGTGACCTTCGTGCCGGTGGGGCTGAATTATGATCGGGTGCTGGAGGATCGCATTCTGACCGAAGGCGGCGGAGAAGGGCGCTTCCGCTTCAGTCCGTTGGCCCTGATGGGCTTTCTCGGTCGGCTCTCATGGCTGCGCCTGACGGGGCGGATGCACCGTTTCGGCTATGCCTGTGTCAGCTTCGGTGCGCCGCTCTCCCTCACCGAGTTCATGCAAAAGCGCGGTGGAGCCGATATCGACGCGCTGGGCGCGGAGTTGATGGAACGGGTCGGGGCGGTGGTGCCGGTCTTGCCGGTATCGCTCGTCGCGACCGTCATGCAGGAGGCCGACGGCCCCTTGAGTCCGCTGGACGTGAAGGTCCGCACCCAATCCCTGATGCGCGCGCTCGTCGATGCCGGTGCTCATGCCCATATCCCGCGCGGGGATGACGATTATGCGGTGGAAGTCGGGCTACGAATGATGCGCCTGCGTCATCTGGTGATCGAGGAAGACGGTCTGCTCAGCGCCAACCCTGAAGAAAATCTGCTGCTTACCTATTACGCAAATGCTATCGCGCATCTTCCCCGTGAAGCGACGGCACTGCCGGAACGGGTATGAGAGACCCGTTCCGGCATCGGCTCAGCGCTGGCTGCCGTGATCCATCCGCACGATCTGACCGTTCGCGTCGATATAGAAGTCGCCCTCTTCGATGCCGGACCTGATATGCTCCAGCACACGGGGTTGGGTGCTGACAGCATCGCGGTTGCGGTTTTTGTCTTCCCCGTTGCGGCCACGACCTTCGCGTTTTGCCTTATCGAGCCGCTTCTGTCGCGTCGCTTTGCGCTGTTCCTGCTCGAGCTTCTCCTGCCGCCGTGCTTCGCGCTGCTCCTGTTTGCGGCGCTCTTTACGGGCTTCGCGTTGCTCTTCGCGGATACGCTCCCGTTGGCGCGTTTCCTGAATTTCCAGGCGCTCCCGCTCCAGCCGCTTTGCCTCGCGCTGCTCCTGTTTGCGGCGCTCTTGGCGGGCTTGGCGTTGCTGGTCGCGGATACGCTCCCGCTGGCGGGCTTCCTGAATTTCCAGGCGCTCCCGCTCTAGCCTCTGTGCTTCGCGCTTTTCCTGCTGGCGCTGCTTCTTCCGGGCTTCACGATTCTGCTGCTGGAGTTGTTCCTGTCGCCGGGCTTCCCGAAGCTCTTTATTGCGGCGTTCAAGCTGACGGGCTTCCCGACGCTCCTCGCGGATGATTTCCTGCCGTCGGGCCTCGCGGCGTTCCTGCCGGAGACGCTCCTGCCGACGCGCCTCTTCGATCTGCTTGCGGCGGTGGTGGTTGTCACCCCGGTGACGACCATCGTCGTCATCGTCACTCGTGATAATCGTTCCGAGGATCGCCGCACCGACCAGCCCGCCGATCAGCGCATTGGCACCCGGCGATGGGCCGACGAGACGCGAATCATACGGCTCGGGCTGTGGCGCTGCTGGCCTGACCCAAGTGATGCTCGGTTCCGGCGCGTTGTAATCGGGCTGCGGTTGAAGAGGCTGCGCATAGACGGGCGGCTGGACGATGGTGGGTTGCCCGTAATTCGGCGCGGTGTATGTCGGAGCCGGATAGACCGGCTGATTGGTATAGCCCGGTTGTGTGTAGGTCGTCGGAGCACCTGGGCTGGGTGCCGGGGCATAGACGGTTGTGTTCGCCGTGCCGGGCGGGGTATAGGCTGGCGGAACATAGGGTTGCGCAGGGCCGACCGATCCGACCTGAGCGTCGGAATAAACCGTCGTGGGCTGTGCCGGCTGCAGCGTCCCGTAGATCACTGTGTTGTCGTAGCTCTGCGTGGTCGTCGTCCCAGTATTGGCGGGCGGTGTGTAGGTCTGCTGCGGGGTCACATAGGTCTGAACCGGCGCGGCGGGTGCCGTGTATACTGGGTCCGTGACACTCTGGAATGCGGTCGTCGGCTGCGCGGGTGCCGGGTATGCGGGCGTCGCATACGTCGTCGACGGTTGCTGATATTGATAGGTCGTCTGGCTTTGATACGTCTGTGCCGAAGCGGTGCCGATGGTCAGGGCTGCCGTGCCCATCAGGGTCAGCAGCGTTGCAAGCGTGCGGTTCGGTCGGGTCATGTCGTTCTCCTTGGCATGGCCAGTGACGCTATCGAGGGTCGAATTCAGCCATTGGCAGTCGGTTTGTATCTATCATACGCACAAATCGGGCCTTTCCGGCACCCCGAACGTCGAAATCCAGAAAATGCCTTACTTGTCTCACTGGGCGAAACGAGGATAGCGTCCCCGGTAATGATCGAGGGGAGACTACCACACATGAAATCAGGACGCCATTTTCTGCAGATTCCGGGGCCTACCAACACCCCAGACCGCATATTGCGCGCCATGCACCGCGCCGTGATCGACCATCGCGGACCTACCTTCGCCGAATTGGGCGAAACTGTGTTGAGCGACCTCAAGGGGGTGTTCAAGACGAAGAACCCCGTCATTGTCTACCCGGCTTCCGGCACGGGCGCATGGGAGGCGGCCTTGGTCAATGTGCTGGCCCCCGGCGATTCCGTCCTCATGTATGAAACCGGCCAGTTCGCGACCCTTTGGAAGAAAATGGCCGACAAACTCGGCCTCGATGCCACGTTCATGCAGGGCGACTGGCGCTCTGGTGTGAACGCGGCGGCGATCGCCGAGGCGCTCGCCGAGGACAAGGCGCATACCTTCAAGGCTGTCTGCGTGGTCCATAACGATACCGCCACAGGCATCACCAGCGATATTGCCGCCGTGCGCAAGGCCATAGACGATGCGGGACACCCGGCACTCCTGATGGTCGATACCATCTCGTCGCTCGGCTCTATCGATTTCCGCACCGACGAATGGGGTGTGGATGTCGTCGTCGCCGGATCACAGAAGGGTCTGATGCTGCCCCCCGGCCTGTCGTTCAACGCGGTCAGCGAGAAGGCGCTCGCGGTGGCAAAAGACGGCGGCGCGCAACGCTCCTACTGGGACTGGCACGATATGCTCGGTCCCAATGCCAGCGGGTTCTTTCCCTATACTCCGGCCACGACACTCCTCTACGGGCTGCGTGAGGCGCTCGACATGCTGGCCGAGGAAGGGCTGGAAAATGTCTTCGACCGCCATACTCGCCATGGTGAGGCGACCCGAAAGGCAGTGGAAGGCTGGGGCCTCGAAATCCTTTGCCAGAACCCGGATGAGTATTCCAACGCCCTCACGGCGGTCCTGATGCCAGACCGCAAGGGAGCCGATGCCCTGCGCAAGACAATCCTCGACGGCTTCGACATGTCGCTCGGAACAGGGCTGAACAAGGTCGCCGATCAGGTCTTCCGCATCGGGCATCTGGGCGATTTCAACGATCTGATGCTCATGGGTACCCTTTGCGGCGTCGAGATGGGCCTGCAACGCGCCGGAGTCGCGCATGAGAAAGGCGGCGCGCAGGTTGCGCTGGATTTCCTCGCGCAAACGGATAACCTCTAGGGAAGTTATATTCGACATGGGGCGCTGTCCCGGATGCGCATGCAACATGCAATGTTGATGCGCTGGTCCGGGGCCGATCTCCCTCGCGAACGACCCCGGACCAGCAGCACAGAACTTCGTCCCGCGCAGCATCCGGGGAAGCACATCCAGTCGATTGCATAGACCACAATCTCGTAGACCCCGAAAACGGGGCAATTCTCAGGGAGAGAACACCATGCTCAAGACGATCACTGCCGCAGCCGTCGCGGCCCTTCTCGCCGGACCGGCCCTCGCCGCCGACATGACGCTGAAATTCGGCCATGTCGGAAAACCCGGCTCGCTGTTCGAGGAAAGCGTCAATGCCTATGCCAAATGCGCCAATGATGCGCTGGGCGACAAGGCGGAGGTGCAGACCTTCGGCTCCAGCCAGCTCGGCAAGGACAAGGAATTGCTCCAGAAGCTGAAGCTCGGCCAGATCACCTTCGCCCTGCCGTCCTCGGTCATGTCCTCGGTGTCCGATGAATTCGGCATCTTCGAAATGCCCTATATCATCAAGGACCGCGAGCACATGAAGCGGGTTCAGGCGGAACTCGGCGCGACCTTCCAGAAGGCCGCGAACGACAAGGGCTATCACATTCTCGGCTATTTCGAGAACGGCTTCCGCAATATCACCAACAACACCCGCCCCATCATGGTGCCGTCCGATCTGGAGGGCGTGAAGCTGCGTACGCCGAAGGGCGCATGGCGCGTGAAGATGTTCAAGCTGTATGGCGCGAACCCCACGCCGATGGCCTTTTCCGAAGTCTTCTCCGCGCTGAAGACCGGCGTGATCGACGGGCAGGAAAACCCCTACGCGCAGATCGCATCGGCCAAGTTTCAGGAAGTGCAGAAATACCTGTCCAAGACCGGCCACGTCTATACGCCCGCCTATGTCCTGACCTCGAAGAAGCATTACGAAAAGCTGCCGCAGGCTGTGCGTGATGAATTGGAGACCTGTGCGGCCTCCACGCAAGCCTTCGTCTACAAGCGCGCGGCTGAACTGGAAGTCGAATTGCTGAAGGTCATCGAGGATGCTGGCGTCGAGGTCATCACCCCCGACAAGGCGGCGTTCATCGAAGCCTCCAAGCCGATCTATGACGAATTTGGCAGCAGCGTCGAAGGCGGTCAGGAACTGATCGACACGGTTCAGGGCCTTGCCGGTGCAGGCGGTGATTCGGGTGCCATGATGTCGAATGACGACATGATGAAAGAGCTGAAAGCCCTTCAGGGCCGGATCGGCAAGATGCTCGACGCCCTCGGCGGCTGATACCATCACATCGAATGGACTCTTCCCTCCCCTTCGTGGGGAGGGCCGGGGTGGGGCATGTCACCCGCCCCCTCTATTACTACGACGGAATGCCATAACCGCTCCTCACGTCGGAAGCCTCCATGACCGCCCTCAAGAATCTGCTCGAATGGCTGCTCGAATGGGTAACCATCTTCCTGATGATCGCGTTGACGGTCATCGTCATCGTCGGCGTGATCTATCGCCTGATGGGCCAGTCCTTCTCGTGGTATGACGAGGTCGCAGCTATCGGTCTGGCATGGGTCACGTATTACGGGGCGGCGCTGGCGGCGCTGAAACGTCGCCATATCGGCTTCGATTCGGTTCTGCTCGCCATGCCGCAGGGGATTCGCATGGCTGCCGCGATCTTTGCGGAGCTTGTCGTCCTCGCTTTCTTCGCGCTGTTGGCATGGGCCGGGATGACGGTTCTGGTGGTGCTGGAGGGCGATACGCTCGATGCCCTGACATGGGTGCCGGTGCAATTCACCCAGTCGGTTATCCCCATTGGTGCGGCCCTCTTCATCATCGCGCAACTGCTCTCCATGCCCGACTACCTCCGCTCCGTCCGCGACGGCATCTCGCTGGAGCATCCCGAGATTCACGAGGAGGGGGTATGATGGATAAACACAAAGCATCCCCGGAATTCGCACAGCGACTATCCGGGGCCTCGACGGTCGAGATGCGCACTTTCGGCCATCGCTTCCTTTTTGCGCCCTCTGACAATTCAGGCTTCCTGACCATCGAGGCCCTGGATCACGTCCGGGGCTGCGCAATCGCGAGGACCATCCCATGCTGATCCTCCTCATGTTTGCGATCCTGCTCGCGCTGATCCTGCTCAATGTCCCCATCGCCGTGGCCCTCGCGGTGGCCGGGGTCATGGGATTGCTGGTGACGGAGGGGGTCGGCTCGCTCGTAACCGTGGCCCTCGATATGTATGACGGGTCCACGAAGTTCTCGCTGATCGCCATTCCGATGTTCGTTCTCGCAGGCGCGATCATGAATGCGAGCGGTATCACCGTGCGGCTCATCGAGTTCGTTTCGGCCCTGATTGGCTTCGTCCGGGGCGGTCTGGCCATGGTCAACGTGGGCGTCTCGTTGTTCTTCGCCGAGATTTCGGGCTCGGCGGTCGCCGATGTCGCCGCCATGGGGTCGATCATGATCCCGGAGATGAAGAAGCGCGGCTATTCCAAGGAATTCGCAGCCGCGATCACCTCGTCCTCCGCCTCGCTGGCCATCATCATCCCGCCCTCGATCCCGATGATCCTCTATGCGGTCTCGGCAGGCACCTCGGTCGAACAGCTTTTCGTCGCCGGGATCGTGCCGGGGTTGATGGGAGCAGCGGGGCTGATGGGCGTCGCCTATATGTTCGCGCGCCGCTATGATCTGCCGGTGGAAGAGGCGTTCAATACCAAGCGCCTCAAGGAAACCTTCATCGAAGCCCTGCCGACTTTCGCCCTGCCAGTCATCATTCTCGGTGGAATCTTTGGCGGCTGGGTCACAGCGACCGAAGCCGCCGGTCTCGCGGTGCTGGCCTCGATCATCGTCGGCGCGTGGTATCGCGAGGTGGATCTGCGACAGCTCAAATCCGCCATGCTCGATGGCGGGATGCAGACCGCCGTGGTCATGCTGCTCGTCGCGGCCTCCGTGCTGATGGGCGGCTTTCTTACGCGCGCGCAGGTTCCGCAACAGATCGCCGCCGACCTGCTTGCCTTCACCAGCAACAAATACGCGATTCTGGCGATCCTGAACGTCTTCTTCCTCGTGATCGGGTTCTTCCTGCATTCGGCGGCGGCGATCATCCTCGTCGTTCCCATCGTCATCCCGCTGATCCAGGGGGCGGG
>CALHLW010000026.1 GCA_938034615.1 uncultured Neomegalonema sp.
TTGAAGCCCAATCGTTATCTAAGGAGCAAACGGAGCGTCAACTCGATGATCTCACGAATACGCTCCTGCGCGAACAGCCTGCTGATTTCTGGCAGATGCCATGAAGTTTGATGAGCCCGATGGCGCGACGCCTCTCGATCCCGATGAGATCGGCGGGCTTAAGTTCGATCACATCACAACGCGCGGTGAGCTTGATGAGCTGGAACAAGCCAATATCACCCAAGCCCTGCAATGGCTGGGGCGGCGCCGGGGCGGCGACATTCTCACCGAGGATTTTCTCCGAACGCTGCATCGGCGTCTGTTCGGCGAAGTTTGGTCATGGGCGGGTAATTTCAGACTCCGGGAAAAGAACATCGGCATCGATCCCTTTCAGATTCCCGTCCAACTTCGGTATCTGCTTGATGATGCGCGGTATTGGTCGGCGAACGGGACGTATCCGCCGCTTGAAGCTGCGGCGCGGTTTCACCATCGGATGGTTCAGATCCACCTCTTCCCAAACGGCAATGGTCGCCATGCGCGGATTGCCGCAGATATCCTGCTGGGCGATTATTACGACCATCCGCCGATTGAATGGGCGAGTGGCTTCGACCTTCAGGCCGACAATCTGCGACGTGGCGATTACATCAAAGCGTTGCGTGCTGCCGATGGTGGTGTGTTCGATCCGTTGCTTGTTTTCGTCGGCGCATAGTGAAGGGCCCGAATCTGGCTCTGATCCGCTGAGGACGAAGGCCACGATCCATCCACATCACAATCAGCCAAAATCTGATGCGAATAGCACCGCTATTCGCATCATTCCGATACTGCGCGAGTCGGTTCTCACGTCCAAAACACCCGATTCGAATCGGTCATCCACCCTCTGAACGATAACCGAACGCTTCTTTGGGCGACGCCGCTAAAATTATGTTCTGTATGGCATAAACAGGCAAGGCGTTGAGACGGAATACGTCTCAGGCGCAACGCGACGGCACTGCCATCTCCCAAGCTTCCAACTGGTGTCAATGGCGGCAGAAAAACCGGCCATTGGGGCGGAGCAAAAACCATCCACGAGCGCTGTCGTGAGAACGCCCCCGGCATGCCGGGGGCGTTCTCACTTTGATCTTTTTGAAGGGGTCAGCTCTTGCGGCGTGCCCGGCTTTGGCTGAGCCTATAGCTCTCACCGTTCATCTCGAGAATGTGGACATGGTGGGTGAGCCGGTCGAGCAGCGCCCCGGTAAGGCGTTCCTCGCCGAATGTCGCGGTCCACTCGTCGAAGGGCAGGTTCGAGGTGATGATCGTTGCCCCTCGTTCGTAACGCTGGCTGATGAGTTCGAACAGGAGTTCGGCGCCGGTCTTGGACAGCGGCACGAAGCCCAACTCGTCGATGACCAGCAATTCATGTCCGGCGAGCTGACGCTGAAGGCGCAGCAGGCGCTTCTCGTCCTGGGCTTCGATCAGCTCGTGAACGATCGCGGCCGCGGTGGCAAAGCGGGTCTTGATACCCCTCTGGCAGGCCGCAAGCGCGATGCCGATGGCAACGTGAGTCTTGCCTGTCCCGCTCGGGCCAAGAGCGATAACGTTCTCGCGGCGGCTGACGAACTCGCCCCGGGCGAGATCGAGGACAAGTCGCTTGTTCAGCCCCGGGATGGCGTCGAAGTCGAAGCTCTCCAGGCTCTTGAGCGCAGGGAACTTCGCCGCCTTGATCCGCCGGTCGATCATTCGGGCCTCACGATCCAGCAGTTCCAGCTCGATCAGCCGAGCGAGATAGCGGATATGGTCGAGCCCCTCGGTGGCGCATTGCCGGGCGATCTTCTCATGCTCCCGCAGTACCGTAGGCAGCTTGAGCTTCTTCAGATGATGGCGGAGCAGGATCTCAGGGGCTTCATCAGCGGCGGTGCTCATGATGCCCCTCCCGCCATCAGCCGCTGCACGGGGCCACCATGTAATCGGCGGCCTTCGTCGTGCCGACGGTGGCGACCGGCAGGTGCGGGTACCGCTCGGTATCGAGCCGCGCCGGGCGGCCCTCGATGCTGGCCAGCACCAGGTGACGGACACCATCGGCGCTCAACGCGCCAATCCGCAGCGCCTCCTTCACGGCCCCATGCACGACCGGTTCGGGGAAGTCCTCCATCAACCGCAGAACCTGCACGAATTCCCGCTTGCCCGCCGCACGCCGGTTCTTCTGGCTCAGCCGCGCCTCGAACAGGCGGCGCAGCGTGGCGAACTCCTCGGGCAGGTCCCAGTTCTGCAGCGGGGCCGCCTGATCCAGCGCGCCAACCTTCTCCTCGAGCAGCGGCAGATAGTGCAGCGGATTGAAGACGAAGTCCGCACTCTCATAGGAGCGCCGGTGCCGGGCGATCTCGTCTCCCGCCCAGATGACCACCACCTCGTCTACGTAGCCCTTCACGATGATCTCCCGGTGCGCATAGGCCACCGGAACCGAGTAGTCGTTGTTCCGGTAACGTACCAACGCCTGATGCGGCGTGCAGCGCTGGAGACCCGGCCCGGACGCTGGTCGCAGGCGTCGAAGGGCACCTCAGGAAGCGCCATAAACGCCGCCCGGTCCTTCTCCAGCCGCTCGGCAATGATACCCTCAGCCCCGCGCAGAGCTACAGCCTGGCGGCCCTTGCAGCGCTCGAGGAGCATCGCGTTCAGGTCCTCAATGTCGCGCGCCTCGGGGATCGGCACCATGAAGTTACGGCGTGTGAAGCCGACCATGCCCTCCACATTGCCCTTGTCGTTCCCCTTTCCGGGGCGGCCATAGCGATCCTCGAAGACATAGTGGGATTGCAGGGCTGCGAAGAGGTGGCTGCGCTTGCGCGTGCCATCACCCAGAATCTGTGCCACCGCGAGTTTGGTGTTGTCGTAGAGGATCGACAACGGCACCCCGCCAAAGAACTCGAACGCCGCAACATGCCCGTCGCAGAACGCCTCCGCCGTCTCCGAATGATAGGCCTTCACGAAGATCGCATCGCTCTGCGGAAGGTCCACCACGAAGAACCGCAACTTCTGCTCAACGCCGTCCAGCACGGCCAGCATCTCACCAAAATCCGCCTGAGCATGGCCGGGCGGATGTGACAGAGGCACGAAAACTTCCTTGCGGACCCGACGCCGCGTGCGCACGTAGTCGCGCACCGTCGTGTAGCCACCATCGAACCCGCGCTCGTCGCGCAGGCGCTCGTATATCCGCCGCGCCGTGTGACGCTGCTTCTTCGGCACACCCTCGTCATCGTCGAGAACCTGCTCAATGAACCCCTCATGGTCCGCCAGCTTCGGACGACGGATCGGCATCTGCCGCTGATAACCCGGCGGAGCAGGATGCTTCAGCATCTTCGCCACCGTCCCACGATCTATCCCAAACCGCCGGGCCGCTTCGCGTTGGCTCAAACCTTCCAGTCGAACAGCCCGACGGATCAAACCGTATAATTCCACGCCGTACATCCTCCCGCCCCCAGATCGTTCCTCGATCCAGAAACTGACAGATGGTCGGTTTTTACACCGCCCGCAGGGACCAATTCCCCGCTCCAACGTGGCCGATTATTGCGCCGCCATTCTCAGC
>CALHLW010000027.1 GCA_938034615.1 uncultured Neomegalonema sp.
TGGGGCAGCGTCGGCGTGATCGTCGATACCTCGCTCTATGACGGCGATATCAACACCTCCGGCATCGTCTTCGATCCACCCAAGGAGCTGGAAGGCAAGATCAACGTCGCGCCGGAGATGAACGACGTCATCAATTCCGCGCTCTATTATGTGGGCGGCGAGCCGTGCACGACCGACAAGAAGATGCTCAAGGCCGCTCGCGACGTGCTGGTCGAGGCCAAACCGAAATGGCTGTCGATGGATTACGGCGTCATCGAGAAATTCGCGGGCCGCGATCTGGGTGCATCGCTCTACTGGAATGGAGCCGCTTTCCGTTCACGCGAGAAGAATGAAGATGTGCGCTTCGGCTATCCCAAGGAAGGCTACGCCCTCTGGATGGATAGCGCGGCCATCATCGAGGATGCGAAGAACGTCGAGAATGCCAAAGCGTTTCTCAACTTCATCATGACCCCAGAAAATGCAGCCCTCATCTCCGCCTTTGCGCGCTACGCCAACGGCATCGCGGGGTCGGAAGAGTTCATGCCTGAAGACATGCTCGAAGCCCCCGAAGTGATGATCCCGGACGAGCATCTGAAAGCCGGTCACTTCATCGAGACCTGCTCGCCCGATATCCAGAAACTCTACACGGCCATCTGGACGGAAATCCAGAAGTAGCAACGCGGCGGCGCGATCAGGCCCGCGACCCGGCCTGATCGCGCCCCCATCGCGCCCCCATCTCGCCTCTACCGCGACAGGCGGCTTGCCACCTTCTGAAGAAAATCAAGACCCTGAACCAGTTCGGCGATCTCGATATATTCATCCGCCTTGTGCGCGCGAGTGATGCTACCGGGGCCGAAGACCACCGTTGAATACCCTGCATCGCTGAAATAGCCGCCATCGGTGCCGAAGGAGACGACGCTCTGGCTGTTGATCCCGGTAAGGGCGCTCACGAACTCCGCCGCAAAGGTGGCATTGCGGTCGTCGAGGGCCGGTAATGCAGTTTCAGTGATGATCCTGATCGCTGCGTTCGGAGTCACGGCCAGCATGGGCGGGAGCAAAACTTCCATCGCATACGCTTCGATCTCCGCAATCGTCGCCGCACCACCCTCCCCCGGCATCGTGCGATATTCCCAGTTGAAGTGGCACCATCCGGCGGTTGCATTGCGCGCTGTGCCTCCCTCGATGGTACCGATATTGACGGTGGGATATGCCGGAGAGTAGCGCGATCCGGCGAGAGGATTCGCCACCCGCATGGCCCCGATTTCCTCGATCTTCGCGATCAGCTTCATCGCAACGGAAATCGCATTTACGCCTTTGGTCGGATCGCAGGAATGAACTTCATGTCCCATGATTTCGGTCCGCATCTCGAAACCGCCCTTATGGCCGGTCACGAGGTTCATATCGGTCGGCTCGCCCACGATTACGATCTCGGGGCGATAGGGGTTGAGGCCCATACTCTCCAGCAGCACGGGCATCCCGTACCCGCCTATTTCCTCATCATAGGAGAACGCGATATGGATCGGCCTCGTTAGGTCCACCGCCTTGAACCGGGGAACAGAGGCGAGGACACAGGCCAGAAAGCCTTTCATATCGACCGATCCGCGCCCATAAAGTCGCTGGCCCTTTCGCGTCAGGGTGAAATGGTCGGTGTTCCAGTTCTGTCCCTCGACCGGAACGACATCGGTATGCCCGTTCAGAACCACACCGCCATCGACAGGCGGCCCGATGGTCGCAAAGACATTGGCGCGCTCGCCCGCCTCATCATAGCTGAGGCTCGCCTCGACCCCGTGGCTCGCAAGATAATCGCGGATATACCCGACTATCCCATGAGTTGGTTTGCCAGAAATGCTGTCAAAGCCGACGAGACGGTCAAGAATGGCGACGGTTTCATCCAAGATATCCGGCACAAGATTTCTCCTGCTAAACGAGAGGTCTTGAGCGACCGATAGAGGTCGGTTTCCGGGTTGACCGCACTCGATGCGCGATGGTGCTATCGCAGGATATTTGCGCTGTACAGGGCGCCTATCAGGAGACCTGACCCATGGCCCCTCCCTTTTCCCGCGATGAATATGCGGATCGACTGACCCGAGTACGTTCTGCCATGGAGGCGCGCGGGTTCGAGGCGCTCGTGATTGGCGATCCATCGAATATCAATTGGCTGACCGGCTATGACGCATGGTCGTTCTACACGCCGCAGATCATGGTCGTCGGCCTCGCCCTGCCCCCGACCTGGTTGGGGCGCGAGATGGATGCGGGGGCGGCGGCCTTCACCACGTATCTACCAGATGAACAGGTCGTCCCATTCCCCGAAACGCTGGTGCAGCAAAAGGAGGCGCACCCGGCGCAGTTTATGGGCGATTGGATGGTCTCGAAGGGCCTCGACGGCAAGCGCATCGGGTATGAGAGCGACGTCTATTACCTGACTCCCGCTGCCGTTGATCACCTGAAAGTCGCGTTGTCGAACAGCCGATGGAAAAACTGCGGCAAGCTGGTGAACTGGCAACGCCTGATCAAGAGCGATGCAGAACTCGCGATGATGCGGCAGGCCGCAACAATTGCCGAACAGACGATGCAGACGGCATGGGATGGCGTCAGGCCGGGTGTGCGCCAATGCGATCTGATGGCCGATGTGACCGCCGCGATGATCCGTGGAACACCGGAATTTGGTGGCGATATGACCGCCATTCATCCGCTGCTCCTTGCCGGAGAAGCAGCCTCGACAGCGCATCCGATGTGGACCGATGTGGCCTTCGAACGGGATCAAACCATCGCCTTCGAGCTTGGCGGATGCCGCAAGCGATATAATGTAGGCCTCGCCCGCACAGTGCATATCGGTAAGCCTCCCGAAGCACTGCTCACCACTGCGAAGGCTATCGGCGAAGGCATGGACCAATTGTTGAGCGCCATGCGCGCGGGGGCACTCTGCTGCGATGTCCATGCTGCTTGGCAGTCTGTGCTGGACCGCTATGGCTTGGAGAAGAAGAGCCGCATCGGTTATTCAATCGGAGTCGGCTACGCGCCCGATTGGGGCGAGCATACGATCAGCTTCCGTCCCGGTGATGAGACGCCTCTGCCCGAGAACGCCGTCGTTCACATTATCCTCGGTATGTGGATGGACGGCTGGGGCATGGAGTTGAGTGAAACCATCCATGTGCGCGAAACCGACGCCGTCTGTCTGACGCAGTTCCCGCGCGATGTGCATATCATTGACTGAACAGACTCGCGCGCGCACGTCGATCCCGGAGATATCCATTGAAATCCGCTTACTGATGTAACGGCGCATGACGACCACAAAAGTACGACGACGCATTACGGCTCTTGGCGATCTCCTTGGCTGCTCTGCGGATACTGGTTGCCAGGATGTCGAACGTCTGCTCGATCTGGTCCGCGTTGATGATCAGGAGTGGTGAAAAGAGGCATATATTAACGATCAGGCGCGGGAGCAGTCCCATTTCCTGACAACAGGCGTCGATTCGCTCGCCGATATCGTAATCGACTTACAGGCGAAGCAGTGTCCCAACGTGCCAAAGCCGTGAAAAAGCAAATCAATGAAGTGTGGTTTGCCTCTCCCTGCCGCTGATCTCACGGCAGATGTAATGAATCTAAAAATCATCAACCTCGAAATCTATCATTCAACCTAAGCGGGACACATTTCACAGTAAATAAACCAATAATAATACATCTGAATATAAGAAACAGATTAAATTGATTAAAATTTTTTAACTGATATATAGAATATATATTTACTTTATATAAATAGTACTTATAATCTTTAATACAAAATATTTCTTGATAAATCCCACAATTTTGTATAATGTAGTTGAAGTTTTAGCTGTATACTGTGTAACTAATCACACATTCAAAGATTTTTATCCGAAACTTTTTGTTCTTTGAAGCTTGTGTGATGTCGTGGAGTATTGAGTGTGGCGTATGACATACCTAAAATTCGAAGTAAGACAGTTCTCTTGGCACTGCGTCAAGAGATCGTGCGACTGGGGTTCGCAACGATTCTGCGACAACTTGATTTGATCAGTACGCTGATCGAAACAGAGACAATTCAGGAAAACCCTACATCAAGATACGAATTGATGACATTCGACCTTATCATCGTCGATCTTGAATTGATCCGATCCGATATGGGCGAAACTCTTGTATCGCTGCACTCGACCTATCCGAATGCAAAATTGATCATAGTCTGCGAAAACAACCTCAGGGCGACTGCCGCGTCGGCAATTGCTGCGGGCGTACATGGGATAATTTCCAAGTCAATGTCTGCGGACATCGTCAAAAAGGCGTTCGAGCAAGTCCTGAGCGGCGAAATCTTCGTTCCGGGGGATCTGGCAAATGAACCCGTAGTTCTGAATCCCGAAATCGGCCCTGTAAGCAATCAGGCTTACGGTCGTCTTTCAAATCGTCAGCAGGAAGTCCTGAGCCTGATTCAGAAAGGGCAGAGCAACAAGGAAATTGCGCGCAAACTTTCTCTCTCTGAGGGGACGATCAAAAACCACGTCAGCGTGGTTATGCGTAAATTGGGCGTCAACAGCCGTGCCGGTGCCGCAGTGGTCTCTCTTCAAGCAAAGTACAATTGCGACGACGCACATTGCTGAATGCTGC
>CALHLW010000028.1 GCA_938034615.1 uncultured Neomegalonema sp.
CAAAATCAACCGGCTTATTCGGCTCCCAAGCCAATGCACTGCTAGAAATACTGATCGAAAGAAAGAAACCAATAAGCGCGGTTAGGAGAGTATATTTGATCCACATTTGTTACCTCATAACTTCTGCATCGAGGGTGGCGCTTCTTTCTTTGGTTGACTCGTGTAAAACGTTAGCTTCATTGGATGGCGAGACAAGCATACCACAACCTAGGGTGACAATACAGCAATTAGATCACCGTAGTCGTTGTTCACACTGTATGACCGCAATCGGCGATACCGCCCCGTCGCCTTCGCAGGTGCGAAAGGCGCGTTCTGGCCACCCTCGGCCAAGTCGGTTCGTTCCAACTCAACTGCTCCGCCTTGGGAACGTACCATTCAGCTCCGCCTTGGGAACGTACCATTCAGATTGAGCTACGACCCCACCGATACAAATGGGCGACCAGGCTGTGCACGCCCGATCGCCCGCTCCTGAAAATCAGGAGTGTCGGGTGGGGTCTTCTCGGCGATCCAAGCGTGTTTGAAGCCAATCCAGTATCTCGCTCTCAACCCATCCCACTCTGTTCGGGCCGATCTGCACCCGCTTGGGGAACGTCCCGGCCTTTTCCAGCCGTGCGATATGTTGCGGCGAGTACAAGACCATCTCCTTGAGCTGGCGCTTTGAAAGTATCCTCATCACGATGTCTCCTATGACAGAGAGCATCGCGATGCCCAAGGTTACGACAATACCTAGGCCGGGGCAGGATACGGGATTTTGCGGAGAGATTCGAGCATTACGTGCGCTCATGCAGCACCGGCAATCCGGAGCCTGAATCGCGCCAAGGCTCTCAAGGCTACAAAAGGAAGAGCCTATAGAGAGCCTAGGATTTTAGCTATTCAGCTAAGTCTTTGTTTTTGTGGTGCCCGGAGGCGGACTCGAACCACCGACACGCGAATTTTCAATCCGCTGCTCTACCAACTGAGCTACCCGGGCAACGTCGGGCTTGGTAGCGGAGGGGGGGGCCGTTGTCCAGACGAAAAGACGGCGATCAATCGTCGGGATCGTGTGGGTCGGAGATGCGCTCATTGGTCGGGATAGCATAAGCGCCCGCCGCCCAGTTTCCCAGATCCCGGTCGGCGCACCGGCGGGAGCAGAAGGGGCGGTACTCATGCACCGTTTCGCGCTTGCAGATCGGGCAGTGTTTCTTGCGGGTCATGGCGTGTCCTCCGTCATCAGCGTGGCAAGGGAGCGTCCGGGGCGGGGGCTGACGAGTTCGAACAGGCCCGCCGGTCCCCACCCGGCGATGCGCGTGCCCTCCAGCCAGCGGGAGGCCGCGCGCTGGAACGTACCCGCAATGCGCATGCGGTCTTCGCCCGTCGGCCCACCCGCAAAATCCACGATGACGAGACCCCCGAGTTTCTTGAGCGACAGCAGGCGCGGAATGCTGCGGGCCGCATCGAGATTGACCCGCAGGGGCGCATTGCCGCCCGTATTCACGTCGATGGCGACGAGGGCCGGGGTCGGGTCGATGGAAATCCAGCCGTCAGTCAGGTCATGACGCGCAGAGAGCAATGTGCCGACAGCCGCATCGATATCCAATGCCTCGAACGGGGCGGGATCGCGGCGGGGAACCGGACTTTCGGGCAGGCCGTCCAAGGATGCCTCGTCGGCAATCACGGCATCCACCGGCCCCGCGTCACCCAGAATCCGCGCCACGGCATCGGGGGGAGCCGCCCGCAGGCCGGGAGCGGGGTTGGCAGCAAGGCTGTCATACCGGGCCGTCAGCGAGGCAGCCTCATCGTGCAGTGCATCCTGCGGCAGACCCCGCGCATCGGTGCGGATCACGAAGCCGCCCCGCTCCGAGAACGGGTCGAGCGCCGCGCGCAACCGGGCGCGTTCGGCCTCGTCATTGATTTTGCGGGAGACATTGATACCGGGGCGCGCGGGCGTGAAAACCAGATGCGCGCTGCGAAGCTGAAGCGCGGGCGACAGGCGCGCGGCCTTCTCGCCATCGGCCTCCCGGCGCACTTCCGCCAGCAGCGATTGACCGGCGGACAGCCCCGCACCGTCCGGAAAGAACCCCTCGATCCCATTCCCCAGATCGGCGGTCGCGGCATTGATGCCGGGAATCGTGCCGGTGATCCGGCATCGCCAGATCGCGCCGGGCAGCACTCCGGCATCGCTCAGGCGGTCGATCTCGATGGCCTCCAGCACCCCGTCGCACACGAGAGCCGCCCGCCGCAGCGTGGCCTGCGTCTCGACGGCGAGCACGCGGCCCTTCACGGCCCGTAACCTGCCGCTTCGAGCATCCCGGTCACCTCGGTCAACGGCAGCCCCACGACATTGGAGTACGACCCCCCGATCCACGGCACAAACCGCGCGGCAAGCCCCTGAATCGCATAGCCCCCCGCCTTGCCCCGCCACTCGTCACTGGCGAGATAGGCAGCAACTTCCGCCTCCGACAATCGCTTGAATTTCACCTGCGTTGCCACCAGCCGCGACCACGCGCGCCCGTCCAAACACCGCCGCAGCGCAATCCCAGTAATCACCGTATGCCGCCGCCCCGAAAGCAGCGCGAGGTGCCTGCGCGCCTCCGCCTCATCCCCCGGCTTGTCGAGAATCCGCCGCCCCACCGCCACCACGGTATCGGCGGCCAACACCACGCAGTCCGCCCCGCCCTGCCCTTCGGCCACCGCGCGACATTTCCCGCCACTCAGCCGTTCGGCAAAGGGGCGCGGCAATTCCCCGGCCTGCGGGGTCTCGTCGATATCGGCGGGGAGGATGGCGTCGGGGATGATCCCGATCTGCGCCAACAGCTCGCGGCGGCGCGGCGAGGCGCTGGCGAGGATCAGACGGGGGCGCGAAGCGCGGGAATCCGGCATGGTCGCACCCGTCGGTCGGTCGGTGATGTTATTTGAAGCGGTAGGTTATGCGACCCTTGGTCAGGTCGTAGGGGGTCATCTCGACCTGCACCTTGTCGCCCGCGAGCACGCGAATGCGGTTCTTGCGCATCTTGCCTGCCGTATGCGCGATGATCTCGTGCCCGTTCTCCAGCTCGACCCGGAAGGTCGCATTGGGCAACAGTTCCGTTACCGTGCCGGGCATTTCGAGTACTTCTTCCTTCGCCATCCATCGTCCTGTTCTGGCCATGACGGGACTTTCCGCCGCGCCTTAGATGGAGGCGGACGGCACAAAAAGCAACCCTCTCGCCGGAAAGCGG
>CALHLW010000029.1 GCA_938034615.1 uncultured Neomegalonema sp.
GCGACGGCGCAGGCAATCTTCGACGGGCGGTTCGGGGATTTCTCGTGGATCGAGGAGAGGCCGCTGGAGGACGGGGCGCAGGCGTTCATCGATCTGGATGCGCGGAGCGTGCGGGCGGCGAAGGTGGTGTTGAAGCCGTGATGTTACGAGTCAGGGCGTGGTCGATCTTCGACCCTCGCCCAGTGCATCTGATCGTAATTTAATCGAATACAATTTTACGCCTGATCGAATCAGTATACTGTGCATTCAGTCGCAACGCAGGCTGGTGGGCGAGGGCGGGGTATGTCTCAATTCTTCGGTTTCGTGCTGTCCGGCGTTGCCCTTCTGCTCTTCATCGTCATGGACGACCAGACGAAGATTTCGGTCGATGCGCGGCTGAAAGTCAACATGGAGGGTGGCTTGCCCGTTGGGCCGCGTCTGGGCCGGCCGCCTGCTTTTGACGAGCGCAGATCGACGGTTCCACGTGACGGTTGGCGCAAAACGCGCGATGGTCCTCCCGTTGCACGTCACCAAGCGCCCTCCGGCCTCGTGCAGCAGGCGCAGAATGGGCACACCCCGTCCCAGGTTGCATTGGGCATCGCCTATCTTCAGGGGAGTGGTGTCCCGGCGGACCCTCGCCAGGCCGCGCATTGGTTTCGGGAAGCCGCTCGGCGGGGCGATCCGATGGGGATATTCAATCTCGGCGTAATGTTCGAGCATGGTGGGGGCGTGCCGCAGGATATCGGGATGGCCATACGCCTATTCGAAGAAGCAGCGCGTCGGGGATATCCGAATGCGCAGCGAAAGCTGGACGCCTATCGCTTCCGATAGTGTGAAACGCGATCAGCTTGGGTCAGGGTCTTATCTGGACGCTTCCACGATATGGGCGAAGGTTCCCGTGACGGTGCCGTCGCGCAGACCGGCGGGGCCGAGGTTGGTGCCCATCGAATCGTGCAGGGTGAAGAGCGGCTCGCCGCGTTCTTGCAGGATCGTGGCGTAGTGGAATTCATGACCCCGGAAGGCATCGCCCCATGGCAAGGGGGAGGGGGGGGTCATGGTGCGGTATCCGAGATGCAGTTTTCTGGCGGCGAAGCTGGTTTCGACATCCAGCAGACCCAGCATGGGATGGCGGGTGCCGCTGACATCGACCAAGCCTGCGCCGAGGACCATGTAGCCGCCGCACTCGCCATGGATCACGACACCCCTGTCTCGTGCCGCGCGCATCCCCTTGGCGAAACGGGTGGCGGCGACAAGGGGGGCCGCGTGAAGTTCGGGATAGCCGCCGGGCAGGAAAATGGCGTCTGCGCTATCGTCCGGCGCGTCGTCGGCCAGCGGCGAGAAAGGGAGAGTTTCGGCACCCTGCGCGCGCCAGTCCGCCAGCATATGCGGGTAGGTGAAACCGAAAGCGATATCCTGCGCGACGGCGATGCGTTGGCCCAAGGGGTGCAAACGTCTTGGCGCTGCGCCGGAGGTGGCAGGGGTGGCCAGCGCGATGAGGGCGTCGAGGTCGCAATGGGTTTTGACGGTGTCTGCTGCCGTGTCGATGAAGCGGTCGAGGTCGCCGTGTTCCTGCGCCTGAACCAGCCCGAGATGGCGGGAGGGGGTTGCGAGGGCGTCAGAGCGGGGGATGGCACCGAGGACCGGGGCAACGGTCTCGACTGCAGAGCGGATCATGGCCTCGTGGCGGGGTGAGCCGATGCGGTTGAGGATGACGCCCGCGATCCGCACATCAGCGCGAAACCCTGCCAACCCGGAAACGATTGCTGCTATGGTCTGGGCGGTTTTTGCCGCTTCGATGACGAGGATGACGGGGAGGTCGAGGGCCGCTGCGGCATCCGCCGTCGAACCCCGGCCCAACGGTGAGGCGGGATCGGGTGCGCCATCGAAGAGGCCCATCGCGCCCTCAACGACCAGCAGATCGCCCTCCCCCACCGCCCGCGCGCGAAGCTGGGCGGCATCGGCGCACCATGGATCGAGGGTCAAGCAGGGGTGTCCGGTCGCTGCCGCGTGGAAAGCCGGGTCGATGTAGTCAGGGCCGGTCTTGGCTGAGATGACCTCAATGCCGCGTCGCCGCAGGGCGCGCAGGAGGCCCAAGGTTACTGTCGTCTTGCCCGCTCCGGAGGACGGGGCAGAGACGACCAAGCCCGATGTCATGCAGGCAACAGGAGCCGGTCTTCGGGGATCACGGCAACCGGCGTCAGTTCCACGAGGAAACCCGGATCGCCGAGGCCCGCGACGCGAACCGACGTGCTCGCCGGAGGGTTTGGAAAATCGAGCCAACGCGCCCGGACGGTCTGAATCGCCGACAGGTCACCATCCCGCACAAACCATGTCGTCACCGACACGATATCGTTCATTTGCCCGCCGATCTGCTGCAACAGAGCGGCGATATTGCGAAAGGTCTGTTCGGTTTGTGCCGCTACATCGCCCGCGCCGACAAGCCGCTCATCGGCATCCCATGCCACCTGCCCGGTCAGATGCACGAACCGACCGTGACCCGCGACCGTTCCCATCGAGAATCCCCGACCACGCGCTTGCCAGACGGATGGAGCCTCGAAACCGCAATGGCTCATGCCGTCTCGCTCTGATCGGTACTGCGCACTCCCAGCGGGTCGAGGTCGCGTACCGGTTCGCCCGCCATCTGACCGATCCAGTCGAGGGCCTGTCGCATGAGCGCGACGCGGCCAATGCAGACAATGGCAGGAGGTTCGAGACCAGCTGCGGCGATATCGGCTTCTGCGGACGTCAGGGTCGTCTCGACCACGCGCATGTCGGGGCGGGTGGCGTTGGTGACGACGGCGACGGGGTCGTGGGGGTCGCGGCCTCCGGCAATCAGACCCGAGACGATGGCCGGGAGGGTCTTCATGGACATGTAGCAGACGATCACGGGGGAGCTTTTGGCCATGGCGGCCCAGTCGATGCGGCTGGGGGCCGTGCCGGACTGATCGTGGCCGGTGACGAAGGTGACGGCCTGATTGACGTCGCGGTGAGTGACGGGGATGCCCGCATAGGCGAGGCCGCCGATGCCCGCGCTGATGCCGGGGACGATGCGGACGGGAATGCCTGCGCCGATGAGGGTCTGCGCCTCCTCGCCGCCGCGCCCGAAGACGAAGGGGTCGCCGCCCTTCAGGCGCAGAACGCGCTTGCCCTTACGCGCGTGTTCGATGAGGCGCAGGGATATGTCGCGCTGTTTCGGGGAGGGCTTTCCGCCGCGTTTGCCCGCATATTCGACTTCCACGCCGGGACGCGCCCATTGCAGGATATCCTCACCGACGAGCGCATCGTAGACGATCATATCCGCCTGTCTGAGCGCATTGAGGCCGTGGAGGGTCAGTAGGCCGGGGTCGCCCGGACCCGCGCCGACGAGCCAGACCCAACCGGGTTCGAGCACCGGCCAGTCCACCGCTCCGCGTGGCATATGATAGAGTTCATCCATGCGCCGGATGCTACGACTTTCGGTGCCCCATGCGAAGCCGGAAATCGACGTTTGCATGACCGTTGACGCCTATTGTTCGAGGCGCTCGATCCGTTCTTCATGGTCATGCGCGATTCCGGCCGATGACGTCATCAGCACCGAAAGGCCGTCTATACGTGTCCTGAGGTCTTCGTACTGCTCGCGCGTTTCATTTCGCATTTCCTGAAGCAATCGCAGAGTGTGGTTTCCCGTTCCATCCGTCATGGAAACTCTCTTCCTCAATATCGCTCTCTAGTAAGACATAACAGGAACGATAGCCGTCGTCACGCCGAAAGTACATCCCCTGCCAAACCGGACCCGAATCCTCGCAGCAAGCCCCGGCATCCTGTATACCCGCCCCGACTCAAGGGAGTATCGGCCATGCAGCGCATCCTCATCACCTCCGCCCTGCCCTATATCAACGGGGTGAAGCATCTGGGCAATCTGGTCGGCTCTATGCTGCCATCGGATGCCTATGCGCGGTTCATGCGGTTGCGGGGGCATGAAGTGATGTTCATCTGTGCGACCGACGAGCATGGGACGCCCGCCGAGATTGCCGCTGCGAATGCGGGAGAGCCGGTGGCGGAATACTGTGCTCGGCTCGCGAAAGTGCAGAATGAGCTGCATGACGGGTTTCGGTTGAGCTTCGATCATTTCGGGCGGTCTTCGTCGGAGCGCAATCATCGGCTGACGCAGCATTTTGCGGGGGCGCTGGCCGATGAGGGGTATATCTACGAGGTGACGGAAGATCAGATGTGGTCGGAGACCGATGGGCGGTTCCTGCCAGATCGCTACATCGAGGGGACGTGCCCGAATTGCGGCTATGACCGGGCGCGGGGGGATCAGTGCGAGAACTGCACGAAGCAGCTTGATCCTACGGACCTGATCGATCCGCGTTCGGCGATTTCCGGTTCGACGGAGGTTTTCGCGCGCGAGACGAAGCATCTGTATCTGAAGCAATCGGCCCTGCGGGATGAGATTCGTTCATGGATCGGGACGAAGACGGATTGGCCTATCCTCGTGACCTCGATCGCGCGCAAATGGCTGGATGACGGCGACGGACTGCGGGACCGGGGGATCACACGCGATCTGGATTGGGGGATTGCGGTCAAGCGGGGAGATGCGGATTGGCCGGGGATGGAGGGGAAGGTCTTCTATGTCTGGTTCGATGCGCCCATCGAATATATCGCGGCGACCGCAGAATGGGCGGATGCGAATGGCAAGAGCGAGGCGGATTGGCGGCGCTGGTGGCGCACGGATGAGGGGGCGGAGGACGTGCGCTATGTGCAGATCATGGGCAAGGACAACGTGCCGTTCCATACGCTGAGCTTTCCCGCGACGATCATGGGGTCGGGCGAGCCGTGGAAGCTGGTGGATTATCTCAAGGGGTTCAATTGGCTGACCTATGAGGGGGGCAAGTTCTCGACCTCGCAGGGGCGTGGGATTTTCATGGATCAGGCGCTCGAGATTTTGCCGCCTGACTATTGGCGCTGGTGGTTGTTGTCGAATGCGCCGGAGAGTGCGGATAGTGACTTTACGTGGGAGGTGTTTCAGGGCGGGGTGAACAAAGACCTTGCCGATGTGCTGGGGAATTTTGTGTCGCGCGTGACCAAATTCTGCCGCTCGAAATTCGGCGAGGTGGTGCCGGAAGGTGGTGCGCCGGGTGAGGCGGAGGCGGCGCTGGCGGTGGAAGTGCAGGCGCGGCTGGATGGTTATGCGAGCGCCATGGAAGCGGTGGAGATGCGCAAGGCGACGGCAGAGTTGCGGGCGCTCTGGGTGGCGGGGAACGAGTATCTGCAACATGCCGAGCCGTGGGCGGTATTCAAGACCGATCCGGAGCGGGCGGCGATGATCGTGCGGACTGCGCTCAATCTCGCGGCGCTCTATGCGACGGTGTCGCGGCCCTTCGTTCCCGATGCCTGCGATACGCTGGCGGA
This sequence comes from uncultured Neomegalonema sp., assembly GCA_938034615.1. Taxonomy (GTDB): domain Bacteria; phylum Pseudomonadota; class Alphaproteobacteria; order Rhodobacterales; family Rhodobacteraceae; genus JAHDDY01. The sequence continues at coordinate 5,371 of CALHLW010000029.1, forward strand.
GGCGTTCGGGTTGGCCCCGGATGCGAGGTGGCCGGAGAGTGCGGAGGCGGCATTGGGCGCGCTGGCTGCGGGCCATGCGTTCACGGTGCCGGAGAACCTGTTTCGCAAGATCACCGATGAGGAGCGGGAGGAATGGGCGGCGCGGTTTGCGGGTGAGGCCGAGGGCTGAAAACGCGCGCTCCCGCCCTACCTGTTGAATCGATCAAACCGGAGTGACCCGATGGACGACGCGACCCGCACTGAACTGGAAGCTGCTGCCTTTCGCCGCCTGCGCGATCATCTGCGTGAGCGGACGGATGTGCAGAATATCGACATGATGAACCTGACCGGATTCTGCCGGAATTGCCTGAGCCGCTGGTATGACGAAGCCGCCGCCGAGCGAGGGATGGAGATCGGCAAGGCGCAGGCGCGGGAGATCGTGTACGGGATGCCGTTCGAGGAATGGCGCGCGAAGCATCAGACCGAGGCGTCGGCGGAGCAGAAGGCGGATTTCGCGAAGACGCATCACGATTAGGATTCAGGGCATCTTCAAGCTCCAATGCGCGCTGCGCCCCCCTGCCCTGCCCGTAAACGGGGAGGGAGTTCATCGCACTAGCGTCGCGTTTATTCCTTTGCCGCTCCCTCGCGATATTTTTAGAAAGTCTCTTTCATGAACCATGGCGGCGATCCGATGAACTGGGTCAGGCTGGCCGCCCTCGGTATCATCTGGGGTGCGGCCTTCATGCTGGTCGAGGTGGGGCTGGAGGATGTGGGACCGTTCACGCTGGTGGCGGCGCGGCTGGTGTTGGCGGCGCTGATTCTGTGGCCATTGAGTTATCCGCTCTGCGGGGGATTGCCGAAGCGGGCGATTGTCTGGGTGTTTGCGTTCGGGGTGGCGATCCTGTCGAATGCCCTGCCCTTTGCGCTGTTGACATGGGCGCAGACATATCTAACGGGCGGGGTGGCGGGCGTGTTCATGGCGTTCATGCCGTTCATGTCGCTCGTCATGAGCCATTTCCTGATCGTCGGCGAGCGGATGACGGCGCGCAATGTCGCGGGGCTGGCCATCGGGTTCTTGGGGATGCTCGTGTTGTTCGGGACCGATGCGCTGCGGCAGATTGCAAGCGGTGAGGGGACTGCGCTGGCGCAGATTGCGTGTCTGGGGGCGGCGCTCTGCTATGCGAGCGGGTCCATTGTGATGAAACGCGCGCCTGAGACGCGGCCTATCGCCTTCGGGGCGGCGACCATGATTTTGGCGGCGATCATGGCGACGGGGATCGCGTATGTCATCGAGGGCGTACCGCAGGCGATGCCGTCGGCGACCGGGACGCTGGCGCTGATCGGCCTTGCTATCGGGCCGACGGCGGGGGCGCTGCTGTTGATGCTGCGTATCCTTCAGAGTGCGGGGCCGCCGTTTCTGTCGCTGGTCAATTATCAGGTGCCGGTCTGGGCGGTGATCTTCGGGGCGGTGTTCCTCGGGGAGCAGGTATCGTCACGCCTCGGGGTCGCGCTGGGGATGATCCTGCTGGGTTTGGCGGTGAGTCAGAACCTTGTAGGGCGGTTGCGGGGGCGGGAGGTGTGAGGAGGGTCGAGCGAGAAGGGTGGCTTGCAGCGGAGAGAGGCCCCAGACCAGCCGCGCAGGACTACGTCCCGCGCGGCATCCGGGGCAGTGGAAATCGATTAGAGCAGGAATCTCATGGGTGAGATCAAGGCGTTGCAGGTGCCGACGCTTGCGTCATATCTCATGGTCGGATCGCTGGTGCTGATCTGGGGGACGACGTTTCTGTTGGTTAAATTCGCGTTGGAGGAGGCGTCGCCGACGCTGGTGGCGGCTGCGCGGGTGTTGATCGGCGGGGCAGCGTTGATCCCGTTTGCGGTGCTGACGGGGCGGAAGATTCCGCGCGGGCGGGGGCGGTGGATCGGTGGGGTGTCCATCGGGGTCTTCGCCCTCGCAGTGCCGATGTCGCTGCTGGCCTGGGCGCAACAGGTGGTGCCGAGCGGGGTTACGGGGGTTTATATGGCGGTGATTCCGTTGTTCGTGTTGCCGCTGGCCCATATCTTCTCGCCCGGTGAGGCGATGACACCGCGCAAGCTGACCGGATTTCTGATCGGGTTCGTCGGGGTTCTTGTGCTGATGGGGTGGGAAACCCTGACGGCGATGGGGTCGGCGAACGGGCTGGCGCAACTGGCCTGTGTCGGGGCGACGCTTTCCTATGCCATCGGGTCGATCATGACGCGGCGAACGCCGGAGACTGACCCCATCGCGCTCTCCGCCTTGGGGTTCGTCATCGGGGGGCTGCTGATCCTGCCCTTTGCAATCGGGGCGTGGCCGGATGAGCCGCTGTCGATGCGGACATGGGCGATCTTCCTCGCCATCGGAGTGGTGTCCACGGGGCTGGCGATGATCCTGCGGGTGACGATCATTACGTCGGTCGGGTCGGTGTTCATGTCGGGGGTCGGCTATCTGGTGCCGATCACGGCGCTGGCCGTGGGGGTGGCGTTCGGGGGCGAAACGCTGGCGCGGTCGGATCTGGTCGCCTGTGCGCTCATTCTGTCGGGGCTGGCGGTGGCGTCGCGTCGAAAAAGCCTGTGAGATCGGCGAAGATGATGGCCAAAGCGAGCAAAGCCAGCAATCCGCCGAGGACCATGAAGGCCGTCTTGCGGGACTGGCGCGCCTCGAATTTGCGCAGCCATTGGCGCGGCTCGACGCCCCGGTAGCGGAAGACGACGAGGGCGGCGAGGTTGACGCTGGCCACGTTGACGGCAAACAGCTCTGCCGCGCCCAGCGCTTCGCGCCAATGGGCAGCGCCGATCATCATGCCGAAGGCCACCGCCGGGGGCAGCAGGGCGACGGCGACCATGACGCCGACGAGGGAGGCGCTGGCTCCGCTGGTGAGCGCCAAGGCGGCGCAGGCCCCCGAGGCAAGCGCGACCGCCATGCCGTCGAGGCCGATACGGGTACGGTCGAGCAACTCCTTGGCTTCGAGGTCGAGAGGCAGCACTGCCGCGCCGAGGATCGAGAGACCGACGGCGAGTGCGAAGCCGAGTGCGAGCGATTTGGCGGCCTCCAGCATCAGGGTGCGGTCACCGAGAGCTGCGCCGAAGGCAAAGCCGAGATTGGGGCCGAGGAACGGGGCGATCACCATGGCGCCGATCAGGACAGCGACATTGTTCGTGACGAGGGCCGCACCCGCCACGACGGTCGAGAGGGCGACGAACAGAAGGTAGTCGTTGGTCAGCCGCGCGCCGCGCTCGATCTGTCCGTAGAGGACTTCGCGGGTGGTGGCGCGGCGATGTTCTTCGCGGGTTTCGCGTTCAGCCTCGTCCGGTTCAGGTTTGGGGATGACGGCGTCCGTAGGCAGGAGGACGATGCGCCAGCCCTCCGTGCCGGTGAGGGCATCCTGCAAGGCGTCGAGGGTCGATTGCTGGTAATCGGGATCGACGAGCGCGCGGATGACGGTGCGGCGTCCGCCCTCCTCCTGCTCGGCCACGGCCCAGCTTTCGATGGGGCGGTGTTCCTTGAAGACCTTGCGGATGGTGGCATTTTGATCGCCGGGGGCGATCACTTCGATGATGCGGACTGCCATTATCCTGTCCTCAAGGCGATATCGACGGCGAGGGCTTGTGCCGTCTCACGCACGTCATGGACACGCAGGATGTCTGCGCCCTGTTGCGCACCGTGGAGGGCGACGGCGATGGAGCCGGGGGCGCGCCTGGCCGCGTCTTTCTCGCCAGAAAGGGTGCCGATGAAGCCCTTGCGGGAGGCACCGAGCAGGATGCGGCATCCGATCTCGCGCAAGGCGGCAAGGTTGCGCAGGAGGGTGAGGTTATGCTCCAGCGTCTTGCCGAAGCCGATGCCGGGATCGACGAGGAGGGCCGTGCGAGGAATACCCGCTGCCTCGCAGGCGGCGACACGGGCAGCGAGATAGTCGCGGACCTCGCGGACCACGTCGTCATATCGGGGGTCGCGCTGCATGGTCTTGGGGTCGCCGAGGGCGTGCATGAGGCAGATCGCGCCGCCCGCCGCCGCGTAGTCGCGGGCGACCGTCATGCTATCGGGATCATAGGTGAGGGCAGAGACGTCATTGAAGAGACGCGCGCCTGCTTTCAGGGCGCGGCGGGCGATGTCGGCCTTGCGGGTATCGACGGAGACGAGCGCCGTCGTTCCGGCGGCGGCCTCGATAGCGGGGGCGATGCGGTGCCATTCTTCGTCCGCCGGGACCGGATCGGCACCGGGGCGGCTCGACTCGCCGCCGATATCGAGGATATCTGCACCCTCCGCAATCATCTCGGCGACCCGTGTTGCGAGCGCGCCTTTGGGGACGGTGCCGCCGTCGGAAAAGCTGTCCGGGGTGGCGTTGAGGATGCCCATGATACGGGGGGCAGGCAGGTCAGCCAAGCGTTCGGTCCTCCGACGAAAAAGCGCCACAGGTTTCCCTGCGGCGCTCGATCATGCCGTGGCTTGGTGCAGTGGACAAGCCCGGATCAAGTCGGTTGTGGCTCCAGCCCGCCGTCATCGGGCTTGGGCTTCTTGGTCTTCGGCACCGAGGTGATCGAGGGCGGCCCGGAATCGGTGGGTGTGCCATCGTCGTTGCGGTCGAGGGGTTCGCCCGCGATGATCTTTTTGATCTCCTCACCGGTGAGGGTCTCGTATTCGAGAAGGCCCTGCGCCAGCCGTTCGAACTCGACCGATTTCTCGGTGAGGATGGTCTTGGCAGTCTCGTAGCCGGTTTCGATCAGGCGCTTGACCTCTTCCTCGATGATCTTCTGGGTCTCGGTCGAAATCTGCATTCCGCCGCCCTGATAGGTGCCGAGGAAGCTGTCCTGTTCGGAGGAGTAGTTCACATTGCCGATCTTGTCGGACATGCCGAATTGCGTGACCATCGCGCGGGCGATCTTGGAAACCTGCTGGATGTCGCTGACCGGGCCAGAGGAGACGTTGTCTTCGCCGAAGGTGAGCACTTCCGCCGCCTTGCCCGCCATCGCCATGGCGATCTTGGAGGTGTATTTGGTCTTGGAGACGGAATAAGTATCGCGCTCCGGCACCGACATGACGAGGCCAAGGGCGCGGCCACGGGGGATGATCGTGGCCTTGTAGACCGGATCGTGCTGGGGCACATACATCGCCACCAGCGCGTGACCGGCCTCGTGGTAGGCGGTGACCTTCTTCTCATCTTCGGTCATGACCATGGAGCGGCGCTCGGCCCCCATCATCACCTTGTCCTTGGCGAACTCGAAATCATCCATCGTGACGAGGCGTTTACCGAGGCGCGCGGCGGTCAGCGCGGCTTCGTTCACGAGGTTCGCGAGATCAGCACCCGAGAAACCCGGGGTCGAGCGGGCGATACGGCGCAGATCGACGCCGGGAGCCAACGGCACCTTGCGGGCATGGACTTCGAGGATCTTGTTGCGGCCATTGATGTCGGGGTTGTTCACCGTCACCTGACGATCAAAGCGACCGGGACGGAGCAGTGCAGGATCGAGAACGTCGGGACGGTTGGTTGCAGCAATCAGGATCACACCTTCATTTGCTTCGAAACCGTCCATCTCGACGAGCAGTTGGTTCAACGTCTGCTCGCGTTCGTCGTTACCACCACCATAGCCTGCACCCCTGTGCCGACCGACAGCATCGATCTCATCGATGAAGACGATACAGGGGGCAGACTTCTTTGCCTGCTCAAACATGTCCCGGACGCGGCTTGCGCCGACCCCGACGAACATTTCGACGAAGTCAGAACCCGAAATGGTGAAGAACGGCACACCGGCCTCACCCGCAATCGCACGGGCCAGGAGGGTTTTACCCGTACCGGGAGGGCCAACTAGCAGCGCCCCCTTTGGGATCTTGCCGCCGAGACGCGAGTATTTTTGCGGGTCGCGCAGGAATTCCACAATTTCCTGCAACTCTTCCTTGGCCTCGTCGATGCCCGCCACGTCATCGAAGGTCACGCGGCCCGATTTCTCAGTCAGCAGCTTGGCCTTGGACTTCCCGAAGCTCATCGCTCCGCGCCCACCGCCCTGCATCTGGCGCATGAAGAAGACCCAGACACCGATGAGAAGCAGGAATGGGAGCCACCCGAGGAGAACGGAAACAAGCGGATTACGCTCCTGAGGATCGACTACGATGTTAGTCTCGGAGTTCTCGAGCTTCTCCATCAAGCCGCTGTCTTCGGGGAGGTAAGTATAGAATTTCCGACCCGAACCCTCCAGCGTTCCTGTCAGGCGTTCGCCTGAGATCGTGACCTCGCTGACACTGCCAGCGTCGATGTTGCGGACCAGCTCAGAATAGGTCATCTCGCGCGCGCCGCGATCCGCTCCATTCTGTCCAAACATGTTGAACAGAGCAACGAACAGAATGATAATGACGAGCCAGAGGCCCAGGTTCTTGATGTTGTTCACGAACAGGCTCCCAATGGGATGCACCCGAAACCGGGGCGATCTTGTCGTATCTAGATAAAGGCTTCCGCGTCAGGATCAACCGGTACGGCGTCAATCGTGACCGCTGTTGCCCCAGACGCTCTTTGATCTGCGACCCAGCCTGCAAGGGGAATGCCGATGAGGGCATCGCCCTGCCATAACGCAGGAGTGCAGAGGCGCGCGGGGTGTGGAGAGGCGGTCCAATCCTTGGAAAGTATGACCTTTTCAGCTTTGAGACGATGCAGTCCCTTCTCTCCGGCCGCCGCGATGCTAAAGTCGGACCATGGTTTGAGTGCTTCCGGCACGACGACCTCGAACCTTTCGTCCCATCTAACGCGCGACGATGTGACCCGCGCAATTGCAGTACAGGCAGCAGGTTCACGTTGGATGACACATCGATCCAAATGCGGATCGATGCGGCACCCGTGCAGGGTGCAACCCGTGAAAGAGATATCGGAAAGAGCTGTGAGAAGTGCATCCAGTGTATCCAGGCGGGGTCGGTAGCTCTGCCCTGAAATCATGCAGAGCAGACGCGCCAGAAGTCGAAGCGCAGTTTCGCGCGGGGCTTCATACAGTCGGGCCGGATCGAAGGACACGAAGCCGAGCGGAGAAAAATCGCAGATGCTTGCCGCAAGGAGATTGGCTTGTTTTTCGAGGACTTTGCTTGCCTCGCCCATGAGGTGCGCCGTTCTCGACAAGCGCTCCGGTGTGATACCGAGACGAGACAGCGTTTTCAGGGCATCGCGTGCCTGTACCCGCATGTACTGACGATCCTCGTTCGTCGGATCATCAACCCAAGGGATTTCTTCACTGCGCAGGTAATCCCGCAAGCGCTCACGCGAGACCTTCAGCAACGGCCGTATGAGTTGCACCCCCCAAAGCCTTGCATGGTGCCGGATGCCCGACAATCCATCCACGCCAGAGCCACGCCCGAGCCGCATCAGGACGGTTTCGGCCTGATCATCGAGAGTATGGCCGGTCACCAATGTTCCGATGTTACGTGCAGCGCAGACCTCGGCCATCAAGGTGTATCGTCCGATCCGCGCATGATTCGAAAGATTGCCTTGAGAATCGGGAATCCAGTTCAGGATTTCGTGACCAATCCCATGCGCTGCGCAGTAGCGCGATACTGACCTAGCCTCTTCTGCACTCTCTGGACGCAGGTGATGATCGACAGTCAGAGCCGTAAGCGTGTTCGTTCGCCGACGCATAAGCGATAGAAGAGCCATGCTGTCACCGCCACCGGAGACGGCAACGGCGATCGGTTCGTCGCAGGGAATGGCATCAAAGAGTTTGGCGATTTCGCAATCCGTGAAGGATTGGCTCATCCTCCGCACTGAGTGCGTTCAGCTTCGATCTGCGCGCGGCGCAACAGGGTCGGGGAAGCGTTGGGATAGCGTTTTGGAAACTCGGTGAACGTGAGACAAGCCTCTTTTTGCTGACCGAGACCGGCGAAGGTCATGCCCAGCTTCAAAAGACTGTCAGGTGCTTTGGGGCCTTGTGGCCAGCCCTTGAAAGAATCCAGAAAGGCCCTTGCCGCTTCGCTGTGGCGACCGAGACGGAGGTGCATGTCGCCGAGCCAATACTGGGCATTGCCGGAAACCTCATGCTGGGGATGCTGGGAAACGAGCGCCTCGAGCGCTGCCCCAGCTGCTTCAAACTCACCAAGATTGAGCATTCGCAGCGCTTCGTCATATTGAGCCTGTGGGCCAGCAGATGACAAGATCGCAGGATCGGAAGGGACCGGTGCGGGAACAGTCTGGAGAACGGGTGCAATTGATGCCCCCGCGACCGCAACGGAAGTTCCGGGTAAAACCTCCTGAGGCAATGGAGCAGCAGGAAACGGAAGTGCCCTGAGATCAGGGGGAGTATCCACTTGTCGCGACGCACCGAATGCAACTGCCGGCTCGCCGCCCAGTTTGACGGTCGGCTGCGCTTGCGAAGGTACTTGTGTTAAGGGCACAAGGGGCGGCGGCGATACAGTTGCCAGCGGTCCGGCTGCCTCAGGCTGTGGATCAGATTGTGCAACGAAGGGCGACGGGCGCTGTGATTCGAGCGCCTGAAGACGGGTATCCAGATCGAGCGCCCGTTTTTGAGATATCTCCGATTGCTGCTCGATATCGTATTCGAGCCGCTCGACGATCCCCGTCAACCGGCGCAATTCACTTTCGAGCTGATTGATCCGACTCGATATTTCATCTGTGCCAGACACTGGCGACTGGCGAAGAGACAAGACCTCGGATTCCAGGCGATCAAGCCGACCAAGAATCGAACTCACAGGGATACGTTGCACGCTTTGTTGCGCGCTCACCGACTGCACTGGAAGCAGGACATGCGACGCAAAGAGGGCCGTGAATGCGAGCGCCGAAACGCGAACCGAGAATGTCATTGCCAATCCCATCCTTTCGGACGCGCCCATGGAGGCGCATTGTCAATAGTATGTTTAGAAGCTCGCGCCGTTGCCGAGGGCCGTATCAACACGGCGATTCTTCGCCCATTCTGCCGGGTTCGAGCCAACGGAGATAGGACGTTCCTTGCCGTAGGAAACCGTCCGCAACCGACCGGCGGCGAGGCCGAGGGACGTCATGTATGCTCTTGCAGCTTCCGCGCGGCGCGCGCCAAGTGCAAGGTTGTACTCGCGGGTACCACGCTCGTCCGCATGGCCTTCCAGAATGACGCTGTGTTCAGGATGAAGTTGCAACCACGCGGTCTGGCGTCTCAATGTCTCGCGCGCGTTGTCGGTAAGGACCGACTGATCCGTCGCGAACAGAATACGGCTGCCGACCTGCGTTGCGAAGTAGCTGGGCTGGCCGTTGTCGCCGGGGAAGGAATAGCCACCAAGCGCGTTGCCATTCTGATTGCCGTAGGTCGAATACTGCGATCCTCCGGTCGTGCCCGTCGTACCGGATGCCGCGCCCGAGTTATCGAAGAGCGAATTGTCGTAGGGTTGGACGCCGCCGGTAACAGAACCGGAATCGGCATAGGTGGAGGTGTCCGTGTAGACAGTCCCATCGCTATATTGTGGCGATGCCGAAATGATGCCGCCATCGACAAGGCCATTATTGGCACCATACGCACCTTGGTTCGCATAGGTCGTCGTACCGTTCTGACCGATGCCGCCAAGGGTCGAGCCGTCGATAGCGCCCACGGTGCCTGAGCCGTCGATGACGTCACCCGTTGCCGAGCCATTCACACTCGCGCCGCCACCGGGGAGTGAGCCGCTTCCAAGACCCGAAGCCGTTCCGGCACCGGGCGTTCCCGCGCCTGTGCCGGCAGGGCTGTTCGGACCGAATTTACCGAGACCTGTGGCCGTCGTACTGCCATCCGCAGTCGGGTCTTTCTTGGACGCACAGCCTGAAAGGGCAAGCACGGCGATAGCGACGAGAGCAATCGGGCGAAGAGAGGTCGGGCGCATAGTTGGCTCCTTTTTGTGTCCACGGTGAAGCGGCGGACCTAATCTTGTCTTCAGCCGGTCGAGACCGGCACGGTTTCATTCTAGGTCATGCATCAGCGCATGACAGGCCCCCAAGCCGGATCGGAAGCAGGGCCGGGTGTCGCAACAGGCGTTTCCTTTCCACCTCGGATGTCGATGGAGAAAAGCTGCGAGCGACCTCGCGAGCCCTGGGTTTCGCGGAAGAACATCAACCGTCTTCCGTTGGGTGCCCATGTAGGACTCTCGTCGAGGAAGCTGTCGGTCAGAACGCGCTCACTGCCTCCGCTCGGGTCCATTACCCCAATGCCGAAGCGACCGCCGGAAATCTTCGTAAAGGCGATCAGATCGCCGCGTGGAGACCAGACCGGCGTTGCGTAACGCCCCGATCCAAAGCTAATCCGCTTCGCCGAACCACCACTGGCAGGCATGATGTAGAGTTGCTGGGAGCCGCCACGATCCGACTCGAATACGATCCGGCTGCCGTCAGGCGAATAGGACGGGGCAGTATCGATGGCCGAGTTCGAGGTAAGGCGTGTTACCTGCCGCGAACGAAGGTCCATGTCGTAGACGTCGGTATTGCCGTTGCGCGAGAGACTCATGAGAACCCGCGACCCATCCGGTGAGAAGCGAGGTGCGAAAGTCATTCCGGGGAATCGGCCCAGAATCTCTTGCCGCCGCGACTCGATATCGAGCAGGTAAACACGGGGAAGACCGTCGCGATAGGAAATATACGTGATCTCCTGTGATCGCGGAGAGAAGCGCGGTGTCAGGACGAGTGATGACCCACCTGTCAGATACTCGAGATTCTCGCCATCGTAATCCATGACGGCGAGGCGTTTGACGCGCTGGTTCTTTGGCCCGCGCTCATCGACGAAGACGATACGGGTTTCGAAATAACCGGCTTCACCCGTCAAACGCTCGTAGATCGCGTCCGAAGCACGGTGTGCCATGCGCCGCCAAGCAGTGCGATCACCGGTGTACTGGATGCCTGCGATCTGCTGCTGTGCGGCCACATCCCAAAGGCGAAATCGCAAGGCGAAGCGTCCATCCGGGGTTGTGCCGATCTCTCCGGTAACGAGGGCAGCCGCGTTGGAAAGCGTGCGCACATCGTTGAAACGGGGCGGCGCACTGAAGCTCGCAACCATAGGCGCAATGGCGGCGTCAGGGACGTTGCGAAAGACGTTCGTACTCGCCAGATCGGCTTCGATCACCTGCGCGATCTGCGGGCCAAGCGGATCGGCTGTGCCGCCTTGCCCGAAGAAATCGAGAATCGAAATCGGGAGTGGCTCGACCACACCGCGATCCAACGTCAGCTTGAGTGGCTGCGACTGAGCGCGGGCTTCACTGATCGGAGCAAGTAGCGCTGCCAGACCGAGGCAGGCGGCACCCAGAATACGAAAGGCGGAGGACATCGTCATCATTGGAGCACCATCTGGGCTGGATCGAAGCGGATTACGATATCGCGCCACGCATTATACTTGTTGGCCGGGAGTGCGAAAGGCTGACATCGCACATCCTGAAGAGCGGTACGTGCCCGGTCGACCGCGATCTGATAATCGGCAGGGATCGGGTTTGGCGATACGAGGTCTATCGTTGCTTGGTTAACGAAACCATTCTGTCTGATCTGTGCGCGCATTGTTACGACGAGGCTGCGTGCATTTGCAGAGAACGTGTCAACGCGCCAGCAACGCCGAAGCTGGTTCAGAACCGCCTGAGTTTCTCCCTGCGTCAGGCTCACACCACGATTTCCTCCACTTCCACCCTGACCGAAGCTTGGACCGGTACTCGCAGACTGCGCCGCATTTGCGGCAGCACCTAGAATACTCGCCATGGTTTGATCGCCACCAAGGAAACTGTCCTGCTGGGGAGCTGCCGGAGCTGGTGCGGAGCCGGTCAGGACATTGGTCGCTCGGGTTTCCGGCGCAATATTGGCATTCAGGTTCGCAAGTTGTTGGCGACGGTTAGCGCGATCACGTTCTGCCTGCCGGCGTGCCGCTTCTTCGCGTTGCTGGCGTTCAAGTTGTTCCTGCGCCAAACGTTGCGCTTCCAACGCCTGTTGACGTCGGGCTTCATCCTGTTCGCGTTGCATCCTGAGCGCCGCTTCTTGCTGGGCACGAAGCTGTTGCGCCTCGCGCTCACGGAGCGCAGCGATTTCCCGGGCCTGAGCTTCGGCCAGTTCGCGAGCGCGGCGTTCAGCTTCAGCTCTTGCAGCCGCGTCCGCCGCAGCTCTTACAGCCGCCTCCGCCGCGGCTTTCGCGCGATCCTGCTCTATCCGCTTGCGCCGCTCCGCTTCGTTGAGGGCAGCAAGCTCGGCCTGGCGTCGCTGTTCCTCGGCAAATTCCTGTGCAAGGCGCTGCTGCTCCTCAGCAAATTTCCGGCGAGCATCTGCTTCGGCAGCACGAAGCTCTGCCTCGGAAGGCGGCTGATTCGCGCGCATCTGCTCCATGAGAGCAGCCATCATACGGCGCTCCTCTTCGAGTTCGGCTTCCGTCAGCTGAAGGTCGGGCGCGGGTGCGGGTTTCGGTATTGCTTTCGGCACAGGATCGGGGGCGGGTGGAGGTTGCTCGACCAAGGGTGGCTTCGGGCGCGGTGGCACGGGTGGCGTCGCTTCAGCGATCTTTGCCGGTTCACGTTCTTCGTCACTTGCGACCGTGAGCGATCCACGCGGCTTTGGCACCGGGAGCGGTGTGGCCAGAGGCGCGGGGTCTTCGGCTTTCGCAGTCTCGATAGGCTTCTCTATCGTGGGCTCGGGTTCCGGTGCAGGCTCGGCTTGATCTTCACCCTCCCCTTCGGTCTCCGCCGGTTTTGGCGGCTCATCGGGATCGGTGTCGATCACTGGCGCATCGAACACTCCGCGTGGCGGCTCAGGTGCGGGAGGAGCGATAGCGACCTGAACGTCGTCGTTGGGGATCAGGTCGGCGGGATCGACGCCCTTGTCCTGTAGTGCAGCCGTGTCCAGCGCCAAAGGATCAGGAGCCGATGAAACCTCAACTTCGGATTCTTCTGGAGCGGGCGGTTCGTCTTCCATTTCCGGGGCCGCATCCTCAATGGCAGGCGGCAAGCGCATCGCGAGCTCGGTGGCAGGTTCGGGCGGCTCTGGCATCGGTGTCGTCTCGTCGAGCGTATCGAGAACCGGATCGGTATCGGCAACAACCGGCGCACGGGGCGCCTCTGGTTGGGTCCGCAGCGCCGCGAGTGTTGATTGAGACGGGGCGCGCGAGACGAGCGCGTTATACTCATCAACGGAGATGATATCGACGGCAACCGGGCTATCGGTACCCATCGGAATCATAGGTTCGGGCGCGCGCGCGGTCAGGAGGAGGAACAACCCACCCACATGCAGAACCGCCGATGCGATCACCCCGATATACGTCACGCTACGCTCTCACCCTTCTCGACGACGTTTCACTGCTCGACCGATCGATCCGGAGCGGCCTGACCGCCCGGATCGGTCACGAGACCGATATTGCTGAATCCTCCGGCGTTCAGTTGCCCCATCACTTCCATAACCCGCCCGTAGCCGACATCGCCGTCGCCGCGCAGGAACACACGTTCGTCCGCACCGCGTTCGGAGGCGATGGCCGCAAGGCGCTCTGGCAGATCCGCCGGTACGACCTCGTCACCCAGAAGATAGATACGCCCTTCCATATCGACGTTAATCGTTACCGGCTCGCGCTGTTCGGTCGGCAGAGGATTTGCTGCCGTCTTTGGCAGTTTGACAGGCACACCGACCGTCAGGAGTGGTGCAGCGACCATAAAGACGATCAACAGCACCAGCATCACATCGACGAAGGGCGTGACGTTGATCTCGGACATGCGGGCATTCCGGCGTGAGCCACGTCGCCCCGAAGACTTTCCCCTTACAGCGGCACCCATCAGCGCGCCCGCCGTTCCAATTGACGGGACAGCAGGGTCGAGAACTCATCAGCGAAGGCATCGAGTCGGTTCGACAGTCGCGATGCGCGGTCCGAGAGCAGGTTATAAGCTATCACTGCCGGAATGGCTGCCAGCAGACCCAACGCCGTTGCGAACAGGGCCTCGGCGATACCGGGCGCGACAACCGACAGGTTGGTGTTCTGGCTGACTGCAATGGCCTCAAAGCTGTTCTTGATGCCCCAGACCGTTCCGAAGAGGCCGATGAAGGGCGCGATGGCCCCTACCGTCGCCAGAAAGCCCATCCAGCTTTCCAGTTCTTCGGATTCCCGATCAACAGCAACAGACATAGTGCGGTCGATTCGTTGGTTGGCACCCGAGATCAGCGCCCCCCCCGCCTCAAAAGATCGTCGCCACTCCTTCATCCCGGCGGCGAAAACCCGCTCTATTGGCGAGCGTTTATCTTCGGGCAACCCGGTGTAAAGGTCATCAAGCGACGCCCCCGACCAAAATTCGTCTTCGAAGGATGCGAAGGCCCGCTTCATCTTGCGATACCGGATGATCTTTTCGATGATGATCGCCCAAGACCAGAAGGAAGCCAGCAATAGCAGGATTATCACCGCTTGCACGACCCAGTGGGCGCGGGTGAATAGGCCAAGAACCGAGAAATCGATGCCGCCGCTCAATGCGTCAACCGCCGTCGTTTCCATAGTCAGATTATCCTCTCATCCACCCGTAATGCGGGTGCCGCCTCCCGACGGCGACGCGCCACTAGGGATCGACTTCAAGTGTGACAAAAATTGGACTCCGTCCAGCATTGTTGCCGTTCGGTCAACAAGTGTTGCCCACCGGCGCCAACACCATCCGCGTTCGCACGTTTTCGGGCATCCGCATTGGTCGGTCATTTTCGTCGATTGCCGCACAGAGCACCTCGGCTTCCGCCATCTTTTCAGTTCCGCGCATTACCCTCTGGTCGAGGATAAGGCTCGCTGCCTTTAATCTCGTACACTGTGTGCAGACCAGAAGTGAATCGTCGAATAACGCTGGGCGGCGAAATTCGACATTTATGGACTTCACGACAAAACGTGTTCCGGCGGTTTGAAGGGCTCGCTGATCGAGACCTAGAGCACGCAGATATTCGGTGCGCCCGCGCTCCATCCAACGGATATAACTGGCATGATAGACGATGCCCCCTGCATCGGTGTCTTCCCAGTACACACGCAACGGAAGACGATGCAAATTCTCGTCTAACGCGCCGGGATCCGGGGCGGGGAATTCAGACATCGAGAATGATCCCGCGCGGGTCAGTCTTCCTCTGCCGCGCGCGTATATTTCCGAGACTTCGCGCTGATGCGCTCGACCTCGTTCCGCACAGCCGATTCGACCATCGTAGGAAGATTGTCGTCGAGCCATTCGCGCAGCATCGGACGCAGCATCTCGCGAACCATACCCTCGAGGCTCTCCGAACCCCCATCTTCGCTGATCTTCAGCGATCCATAGACCCGGCGCGTAGCGTCGCCGTCCGCATCGGAAAGGGATGCGAGTGCGCGTGCGGAAATCTCTTCGCTCGTCATCGACACGAGTGCCGACGGATCAGCATAATCGACTGGATCACGCTCCATCGCGTCGCGGACGAGGCCACCGACCGTTTCCATGTCGTCCTTTTTATAGTCTTCGGACATGTCGGATGCGAAGGCTGATCGTGATGCAGCCGATTCGTCCTCGATCTCGAGGCTGCGGCTGTAGTCATCATCGAAAACGGGAGGATCGTCGTGGTATACATCGGATGCACCGTAGGTGTCCGAAAACCCTAAACCATCGCCAAGGTCATCACGGTCTTCGAGCGCATCTACACCAGCTGCGGTCGAGGCGCCGTCGCGTTCCATATTACTCGATTCAGGTTCGGCGGGGGGCTCGTCTTCCAGCATCGTGAAGGCGGTGGAGTACATGTCAGCTGTCGCCGCATCGGATTCTTCGATATCGCCCTGTGCGTTGGTCGGTTGCTCGACCGTCTCCACCTCGCGGTCGAACCGGGAGTATGTATTAGCGGCAGTGGCAGCAGCACCGGCCCCGGCGATGGCAGCTATACTTGCGACCCCGCCGGAAGATGGTTCGTCTTCCTCAAGATGATGGGAGATCGCATCTTCGATTTCCGCCGCCTCGGGAGAATCATCAGTATCGGCTTCGGCTTCGGCTTCGGCTTCGGCTTCGGCTTCGGCTTCGGCTTCGGCTTCGGCTTCGGCTTCGGCTTCGGCTTCGGCTTCGGCTTCGGCTTCGGCTTCGGCTTCGGCTTCGGCTTC
>CALHLW010000030.1 GCA_938034615.1 uncultured Neomegalonema sp.
GATGCGGGCCGCCGAGGCGGAGGGGGTGCCCTTTGTGTGGAACCTGCCTTCGCTGGAAAAGCGGAAGAAGAGTGGATCGCGGGGGAAGCGCAAAGGTGCGTCGAGTGGCGTGCCTGCGTTTCCGTTATTTGACCCGCGCAAGCCTGTCGATCCGAAGCGGAAGACAGTGCCGGGACCGGGGCCGCGTATTCGGTATCTCGATGAGCCATATGATCCGTCTTATGACCGGAAAGTGCTGATGCCGGATGATCCGGTTTCGGCGATTCGGCTGTGCCAGCGGTTGCTGGTGTTGAAGGCGGTGCTGGACGATCTGCCCGCGCAGGCCGTGCGGTTGAAGCGGGTGCTGATGCGCGCCAAGCGCCGATGGCCGCAGCCGATGCGACGGGGCAGACCTCCGGGGCATCGCGAGCGCGGGAAGGGACTGATCGACGAGATTCTGGCGGAATGTCAGGAATTGGCGATCTGGGCGCTGGTGCCGCCACAGGTGCCGCCATAATTTTTGGACTCAAGTGAGGTTTTGCGACCTCCTCCGCGATGTGGAGGGGGCGGGTTGGTGTGTCTTGTGGTGAGGGCGGTTCGGAGCAGGAATTTTTCAATCAGGCAAACTGAAGTGCCAAGCAACCCTTACCCCAGCCCTCTCCCGCAAGCGGGAGAGGGAGAGTCAGGGCCTATGCCCCGATATGGCAGGCGACGCCTTCGGCGATGTAGTCGGGGGGGTCGTCGTGTTTGAAATAGGTGATGAATTCGGCGTCCTTGCCGAGCAGGTAGATGTAGCTGCTGTGGTCCATGGAATAGCCGTCGGGGAAATCGGCATCGGGACGCTCGGCGTAGTAGACGCGGTATTTCTTGGCCACGGCGTCCACGTTTTCCTGCGGGCCGGTCAGGCCGATCATCGAGTCGCTGAAATAGGGGATGAATTCGCTCAGGGCCTCGACCGTATCGCGCTTGGGGTCGATGGTGACGAAGACCGGGTTCACGCTCATGCCGGTCTTTTCCGAGACGATCTCCGACGCCGCAGCCACGTCGGCAATGTCAGTGGGGCAGACATCGGGGCAGGTGGCGTAGCCGAAATAGAGAAGGCTGGGCGAACCGGCGAGATCGCGGTCGGTCATCGCCTCGCCCTCGTGGCTGGTCAGGGAAAAGGGGCCGCCGATATCGGCCCCGGTCAACCCGCCCGGACAATCGCGGATACCGGGGGGCTTGCCGCCCAGGGCGAAGAAGGTCGAGGCTCCGACGACGATAATGGCGATGGATGCGCCGATGGACAGAAGCGCGCGGGTGGCCAGGGCCATGGGAACCTCCGGAGGGAATAACTGCTCCCCTGCGCTAGCGCAGATTGCGGCGGAGTGGCAACGGGGCATCTCGTCACTTTCGCGGGAGAGCGGAGCATGTGATGGTGGCTCACCCGAGAAGGAGAGGCCGATGCCCTATACGCCCCAGAGCGCGGAAGATGCGGCCCTCGGCGCGCATTTTGCGCTGGGGATGCGCCAGCGGCACTGGCTGCGCGCGCGGACATTGCAGAACCTGCGCTGGATCGCGATTGCGGGGCAGTTGCTGACGATTTTACTGGCGCGCTACGGGTTGGGATACGAAGTGCCGCTGGTGGCGTGCCTCGCGGTGATCCTCGTCTCGGTGTGGTTCAACGTCATCACCTGGATGACCATGGCTCCGAATGCGCGCCTGTCCGAACAGACGGCGCTGCTGTGGATGCTGTTCGATCTGGGGCAGTTGGGGGTGTTGCTGGCGCTGACGGGGGGGTTGGGCAATCCTTTCGCCCTGTTGTTCATCGCCCCCGCGACCGTAGCGGCAGCGGCGCTGAACCGGCGGAACGCGCGGATCGTCGTGGGCATCGCGCTCCTGTCGATCTTCATCCTCGAATTCGCGCATCTGGAGCTGGACCATGCGGTCAACGGGCCGCTGGAACTGCCCGGTGATTATCTGCTCGGGATCGGTTGCGCGCTGATCATCGGGGTGGGGTTCATCGCGATCTATGTGCGACGGGTGGCGGATGAAGCCTTCGGAATGTCTCAGGCGCTGGCGGCGACGCAGCTTGCACTCGCGCGGGAACAGCGGCTCTCGGCGCTTGGCACCATGGCGGCAGCGGCGGCGCATGAGCTTGGCTCGCCGCTGGCCACCATCGCCCTGACCGCACGGGAAATGGAGCGCGATCTGGAGCGCGGGGCGCTGGATGCGCAGGATCTGACCCTTATCCGGGAGCAGACGACGCGCTGCCGCGATATTCTCTCGCAGCTTGGCCGTATCCGGCGCGAGGACATGGAGCATATCCGTACCGCCCCCCTGCTATCGGTGCTGGAGGAAGCGGCGGGGCCGCATGAAGACAGCGGCAAGCGGATCGAGTATTTCGTCGACGGGGAAATCGTGTCGGGCAAGGATACGCCCTCCCCCACCTTTCCGCGTAGACCCGAGATCATCCATGCCCTGCGCAACGTGATCCAGAATGCCGTCGATTTCGCCCGCACGACCGTCTGGATCGAAATCATCGAGTCGGACGAACATCTCACGATCCGGATACAGGACGACGGGCCGGGGTTTCCATCGGAAGTCCTGAACCGCGTGGGCGATCCGTTCGTCACCACCCGGCGCGGAAAACGGGGGCGCGAGAACGGCGGGTACGAGGGGATGGGGCTAGGGCTGTTCATCGCCAAGACCCTGCTGGAACGGCGGGACGCGACGATCACCCTGACGAACCAGCGGCCCAGCCAAGTGACACTGCCCGGCGCGATGGTCGAAATCCGATGGAAACGCGGTTCGTTGATGCCGTAGGGTGACGTTGCAACAGTGCTACAACTCTGAGGTAAACGGACAACTTGGCTGGTAATCAGCCTGCCCAAAGATTATCCTAACGCTGAACAGTTTTCATTGACCCGGATGCCATGGCACGCAGACGCGCATCTTCCTGGACGGCATTATGCTCCGTTCCTGCCCTGCTCTGTGCTTCTCCGGCTTTGGCCGCCGAAGAGGCCGTGGCCGCGACCTCGTCATGGAGCGCACTGGCAATCCTTCTGGCCGTGGCCGGAATCGGCGGCGTTCTCTACGCGATCCGCGTGGCCCGCGGCAACCGGAGCTTGGAGACGACCCTGAACCGGGCCGACGAAGCGCGACTGAGTTCCGAAGAAGCGCTGAGCGCCCTGCTACTCGACCGGGCGGATGGGGCGGCGATCTGGTCCGGCACGGCGCTGCAGGTAACGGCCGGCAATGGACGCATCCTTGAAACGCTCGAAGATCCCTGCGATCCCTATGCCGTCGCGAGCGCTCTGGTTCGCGGCGACGATGCCGCCGATCTCGGCACGAAACTGAGAGCCCTGATCGAAGAGGGCAAGCCCTTTGAGAGCAATTTCATGGGGCAGGAGCAGCAGCGACGCCTGATCTCCGGTGTCACTCTGGGTGCACGGGCGCTGGTAACGCTGATCGATATCGATACCAAAAGTTCGAACGACCATCTGCCGCGGCTGAGCGACCGGCTGGTCGCGGCGGAAACACAGGCGCGGGTGCTGGAAGACGGGTTTGCCCATGCACCGCTCTATGCGTGGCGGCGCGATGCCTCCGGGCGGATCGAGTGGGTGAACCGCCGCTATGTTGAGGGGGTAGAGGCTCCCAGTCCCGATACGGTGTTGACCTGCCAGATCGAACTTCTGAGCGGCGAGGGGGCGGATGTCACGCGGGCACTGGCCGAAACGGTTCGGGCTTCGGGGCAGGAGGCGAGCGCGCGCCATGCGACGATCTTGGGCGGCACGCGCAGCACGCTTCAGATCGTCGAAACTCCTTACCATGACGGCACATTCGGCTATGCGCTCGACGTCAGTGCGCAGGTCGGTGCCACCGAAGCTCTCGTCCGGCAGATGCGGGCAAACGAGGAAACCCTCGACCGTCTGCATCGCGGGGTCGCGGTCTTCAACGCCGACATGCGCCTGAGCTTTGCGAACGAAGCCTTTATCAGCACATGGTCCCTCGATGCCGCATGGCTGGAGGGGCACCCAACCTTACGCGAAATCATCGACCAGCTGCGCGAGAAGAATCGCCTGCCCCATGCGCGAGACTTCAAGGGATGGCGTGACGAATTCATTGCCGAGTGCAAGGACGTCAACGATCCGCTGGAGCGGCAATGGCACCTGCCCGACGGACGGACGTTGCACGTGCTGGCGCAGCCGCATCCAATGGGCGGGGTCATGGTATTGTTCGAGGACGTGAGCGACACCTATGCCATGCGTCGCGACGCAGCGACCGTGTCTGCGGTCTATCACGCGACGTTCTCACGCCTCGGCGAAGGGGTCGTTGTCTTCGGGCTGGACGGACGATGCCGCCTCGCGAACCGGGCATTCCGCGAGCTTTGGGAGCTGTCCAAGGAAGACCTCAAAGACCTGCACATCACCGAACTTGGCCGGAAATGCGTGCATCTCTACAGCAACCGCGCGGTCTGGTCGAAAGCCATCGCCCATGTGTCGGCAGCCGGGGAAGACCGCGAGGTCTGGACCGAAGAGCTGAAGCGCTCGGATGGCACGGTGATCCAGATGGCGTCTGCTCCCCTGCCCGACGGGGCGACGATGTTTGCTTTTCAGGACGTGACGGATTCGTTTCACAAGGAACGCCTGCTGACCGAGAAGAACGAGAAGCTGAACGAGATTTCAGACCTCAAGGGCCAGTTCCTCGAAAGCATCCATGGTGCCTCGCACGAGTTGAAAATCCCGCTCAATACGATCATCGGGTTTTCCGACCTGCTGCGGCAGGAAATGCGTGGCAAGCTGAACGACCGTCAGCACGAATTCGTGGACAATATCTCGCAGGCCTCGAATGAATTGCGAGGCCTGATCGGCGGGATCATCGATCTGGCGATGCTGGAATCGGATTATTTCGAATTCTGCATCGAGGCCATCGACATCCATCCCATGCTGTCCTCCGTCACCGAGTTCATCCGGCGTCATTCAGGGGACGGGGCGCGGGTGGTTCTGGATTGTCCGAGCAGCATCGGGACCATGCCCGGCGATGCGCCGCGGTTCCGCGAAGTGCTCCATACCCTGACAAACGCCCTGCGCAACGAGGCAGAGCCGAGCGACACGGTGGAGATCGGGGTGCGGCGGCGCGGTGCGAATATCGTCATATGGATCGGGTGCCGCGACTCGATCATTCCGCTGTCGATCCGCGATATCTTCGGGCGTAACGACCTGAGCAATGAAATCCCGAAACTGCGGCGGGTGGAGTTGGGCATCACGCTGGTCCGGCAGTTCGTCGAGCGACAGGGCGGACGGATCGCCATCGAGACCGGGGAGGGCGAGACCCGCGAGGCGATCGTCTGCCGGTTTCTCTGTGATGCAGACGCAGTTCGCTCCGCCATAAATCAGGAGCGCGAAGTGGCACAGCCTCACGCTGCCGAATAGCGTGACGGGTTTGGCCCTGACTTTACCGGACGCCCGCGCGACCGATGCGCTGGGGATGCGGATTTCGGGTCTGCTGAATGCAGGCGATTGCGTGCTGCTGGAGGGCGATCTCGGGGCGGGGAAATCTACGCTGGCGCGGGCGGTGATCCAGACCGCGCTGGGGTCGGACGAGCCGGTGCCAAGCCCGACCTTTACCCTGACCGCGCAGTACGAGACGGGGGATGGGCTGTTCGTCCATGCCGACCTCTATCGTCTGTCGGGGCCGGAGGAATTGGAAGAGACGGGGCTGGAGGAGGCGTTTCGGGAGGCCGTGACTTTGGTGGAATGGCCGGATCGGCTCGGCGATTTGCGGCCCTCGGATGCGCTGACCATCGCACTGTCGACCGATGGTGAGGGGCGGCGGGCGGTGCTGTCCGCATCTGGTGCCCGCGGCGAGATGCTGCTCGCGGAATTGAAGAAATCGCGCGAGACGCAACTGGCGGATTTCCTTCTGGCAGCGGGATTCGGAGAGGCGACGGCGGTGCCGGGGGATGCGTCGAACCGGCGGTACTTCCATACCGGCCCGCATATCGCGATGGATGCCCCCTATGCGAAGGGCGAGGATGTGCGGCCTTTCGTGGCCGTGACGGGGATGCTGCGGAAGCGGGGGTTGAGTGCGCCTGCGATCCTCGCGACGGATGCGGCGAACGGGTTTTTGCTGCTGGAAAATCTGGGCGATGGATTATTTGCGCGGCTGTGCGAGGACGATCCGGCGCGGGAAGCGGGGCTTTACGAGGCGGCGGTGGATGCGCTGCACGGACTTGGCGCGCGGGGAGGCGATGCGGTGCCGCCTTATGATATGGTCGTTCTGGAACGCGAGGCGATGCTGCTGACGGATTGGTGGTGTCCGGCGGCGGGAGTGGCGGTTTCGGACGATATGCGAGCGGAATGGGCCGGGGTCGTGCGCGAGGCGATGGCGGGGGTGGCGGAGGATCGCTCGGCGCTGGTGCTGCGCGATTATCATGCGGAGAATTTGCTGTGGTTGCCGGAGCGGGAGGGCGATGCGCGGGTCGGGCTGTTGGATTATCAGGACGCGCTGATCGGGCATCCGGCCTATGATCTGGTGTCACTGCTGGAGGATGCGCGGCGGGATGTGTCGCCCGCGTTGGCGGAGGCGATGGTGGCGCGGTTTCTGGCGCGGCGGGGCGATCTGGACGGGGCGGCGTTCCGACGGGGATATGACCTGCTCGGCGCGCAGCGGAATGCGAAGATCGTGGGCATCTTCGCGCGGCTATGCGCGCGGGACGGCAAGCCGCGATATCTGTCGATGATCCCGAGAGTCTGGGCGCATCTGATGCGGGATGTGAGCGATTTGCCGGGTCTGCGCGGGTTCATCGCGCGGCATGTGCCCGCGCCGACCGATGACCTGCTGGCGCGAATTGCAGCGGAGCATGGGCG
Organism: uncultured Neomegalonema sp.; assembly: GCA_938034615.1. GTDB lineage: Bacteria > Pseudomonadota > Alphaproteobacteria > Rhodobacterales > Rhodobacteraceae > JAHDDY01. The sequence continues at coordinate 6,831 of CALHLW010000030.1, forward strand.
ATGAAAGCGATGGTATTGGCGGCGGGGTTGGGGACGCGGATGCGGCACCTGACGGCGGATCGTCCGAAGCCGATGGTGCCGGTGCTGGGGCGCATGCTGATCGACCGGACGCTGAACCGGTTGGCCGAGATCGGGGTTGGGGAGACGGTGGTGAACCTGCATTACCGGCCCGAGATGCTGCGGGATCATCTGGCCGGGCGGGAGGCTCCGGGGGTCGTGTTTTCGGACGAAACCGGGTTGTTGCTGGAGACGGGAG
>CALHLW010000031.1 GCA_938034615.1 uncultured Neomegalonema sp.
GCGTGGATCGGTATGTGGCCCATGTGCCGCCGCCCCCGCCCCTGCCCGATGATGAACTGGATGCGGCGTCGCTGGTGCGGCGATTGAAGGCCATGCAGGCGGCGCTCGATGATATTCCGGCTCAGGCGGAGCGGTTGGCGCTACTGATCGCGCGGCGCAAGGCGAGAGCCAAGCCGGGGATCGTGAGGCCGATGCGCTATGCGAGGCCGCCGGGGCATCGGGCGCGCGGGAAGCGTCCGGTGGATGTGATCCTCGCGGATTGTCAATATCTCGCGCTGATCGCGATGGATGAGGCGGAAAAGGCAGCGGCGTGACCGGGGTTATTGCGATCTGAAATTGAACGATGTTCATATTCAGGTACAACCCTATCCCTCGGCCTTCTTGAGCATCCGGCCCAGCCAGCGTCCGCCGAGGATATGCAGGTGAAAATGGGGGACTTCCTGCACACCGTTCTTGCCCGCATTGGCGATGATGCGGAAACCCTCGCCGCCCGTGGAGGGCGCGATGCCTTCGTCGGAAGCGATCTGTCCGGCGGCGCGGATGAAGGAGGCAATCTCCACATCGCTGGCATTAGCGGCAAAATCATCGAAGGAGACGTATTTGCCCTTCGGAATCACGAGGATGTGGGTGGGGGCCTGCTCGCTGATGTCGTGAAAGGCAAGGACGTGGTCGTTCTCCAGCACCGTGCGGTTGGGGATTTCGCCGCGCAGGATCTTGGCGAAGATATTGTCGTCGTCATAGGTCATATGGAGCCTCGCAATGTCACGCCCGTCAGGCGGGCATCTGTCAGGGTTGAGCAAGATCCCCGCTTTCGCGGGGATGACAAGACAATTCGACGGGCTGGCCGTGGGGGGTGTTCGCATAGGCGCGTGCCCAGGCATCGCGGCGGGTCTCGACTTCCGGGGCCGGCAGTGTGCCACCGGTATCGAGCAGGGTTTCAAGGGCGGCGAGGACGGCGCGGTAATAGCCCGCCGTGGTGTCGTTCTCGGCCCGCACGGCGATGCCCAGCGCCTCGGCCCAGTCCGTCGCGGTGAAGGCCCCGGCCTTGACCATGCAATCGGCCATGGCGAGGGCTTGAGCTTGCCATGCTTCCTCGAAGACCGGGTCACCATCGCGTTGGGCCAAGGGGGCGAGGGAATCAAGGGAGCCTGCCCCCCTCCCGGCCTCCCCCCGTAAGCGGGGGGAGGAGTCGACAGCGTTGGTCTCAGATGGCGGCAAGATAGCTCTCCCAGAGGTCGAGATGGATGCGGTCGGGGCTGCCCGCAGCCTCTGGGAAGAGGTCTCCGCGCGCGAAGGCGACGGTGTAGAGATGCTCGGGCCGGTCGATGCCCCGCGCACCGTCATCGGGCATGAGATGCGCGCCGCGATGGGCGACGATCTCACCTGCTGCACCGCGGGCATAGGCGGGAAGGCGCGTGTGTCCAGGATGGCCGTGGGAGGCCGTGCGGACACGGGCGCCCGGCGCGAAAGCGGGAGCTTCGGACACTTCGCGCTCGAAACTCGCGGGCGTGGTCAGCATCGCCTGCACGTCGGCGGGGGACATCGGAGCGGGGGTCCGGGCGAGACTGTCGGGCTTGCCGGTCGCGACCTCGACCATCGAGAGATCACCCGCGTCGATGGCCATGGCGATGGCGGTCTGGAGCCATTGGTCGAAATAGGGGCGGGTCAGGTAATCGACAGGGTCCATATTTTCGCGCGTATGGCGGAACCAATCGACGGGATAGGCTCGCTCGGCCCGCATCGAGACGCAAAGCGCATAGGCGCGGGCGTCCGCCTCGGTGTGGTAGGGATCGTCTTCATGGGCGCGGTCGATGGGGCCGAAACCCTCCTTGCCGCCGAGGTCATGGACGCCGTCCATCAGGCTATCCCCCTGAGGTCATCGGTGCCGATCATCGCGTTGCGGGTGACGAGGGCGGCGAGGGCAGTCTCGTCCATGCCGTCGGTTCCGGCGGGGCGCTGGGGGAGGACCATGTAGCGCAGCTCGGCGGTGGAATCCCATACGTCGATCCGGGTTTCGGGGAGCAGGGTCACGCCGAATTCGGCCAGCACGCCGCGTGGATCGCGGACGGCTCGGGCGCGGTATTCGTTGGCCTTGTACCATGGCGGGGCCATGCCGAGGATCGCAAAGGGGTAGCAGGAGCAGAGCGTGCAGACGACGAGGTTATGGACGGTATCGGTGTTCTCGACGGCCTTCAGATGGCCGCTCGCCTGACCAGCGAAACCCATCTCGGCCACGGCAGCAGAGGCATCGGCCAGCAGCCGCGCGCGAAAGTCAGAATCGACCCAAGCACGGGCGACAACGGCGGCACCGCGCTTGGGGCCGATCTCCTCGGTATACGCCTCGATCCACGCATCGAGGGCGGCCGGATCGACCAGCCCTTTCTCGACGAGCAGGCTTTCGAGCGCCTTGACCCGCAGGGCCGGTTCGGGCGGCAGGTGGCTGTGCAGGTGGCGGTGAATTTCCGCGACCTTCTCGGAGTCGAATGATGGGTCCATGCTACGCTCTCCCGCTTGTCACGGGCGAGCCTAACAGATTCGCGCGGCTTGCAAAGGGGCCACGAAGCGCGAGATCAGACCGGGGTCGACTGGAAATTCATGATGCTCAGGACACGCGCGTTCCCGCCCTCCGGCGCCCTGAAAGGGAGTTGCAGCGCGCGATAGCATCTGAGGTCATGGCCTATTTGCCAGGCCATCGTCTTCTCGACGAAATTCGGCTTCTCGGTCGAGAGCGCCGTAGTCAGTCGCATCGTGACATCCGCGAGGTTCTCCGGAGGCATGACCTCATCGAGAAAGCGTCTTGCCAGCTTGATCGGCAGGTTCGACACCGCATCGTCGCCGACGATGGCGCAGCGAAAGCGGTCTCCGATGCGCTCGTAAAGCATGACATGGGGCAGTAGATCGGGATGGTTAAAGGGGCGAAAGCGGGACCAGTCCGGCGCGTGACCGTCCTCCCGATGCCACCCGAACCAAAGCTCGATGGCGTCATCGAGAACGGGCAAAGCGGTGGTGTCACCCTCGGCAAGCGCCATGTTTTCACGCAGAATTCTGGGCGGTGCCGACTCAGAAGAGTATTGCAACCGAAGTTCAGTGGCGAGTTTAGCCAGCATGCCGAGCGTCTCCAGCGCATTCGTCGTTGGATGGATGCTAAACCGCCTCCGTTAAAAGAATGCTGGCAATGCTTTTCAAATTCTGACGAACATACGCAGCCAACATCCGCCTGATGACTGGACAGCCCCGCCCCCGCGCCCCATGATCCGCTTCCGATGGATTCACGCATGAGGCATGTCATGGCTACCGCCGAAAAAGCTCCCTTCGCCCGAGGTCGTATCTACGACACGATTACCGACACGGTGGGCGGCACGCCGCTGGTGCGCCTGTCGCGGTTCGCGAAGACGCATGATGTGGGGGCGGAAATCCTCGCGAAGCTGGAATTCTTCAATCCGCTGGCAAGCGTGAAAGACCGGATCGGGGTCTCGATGATCGACGCGCTGGAGGCCTCCGGCGATCTGAAGCCCGGCGGGACGGTGATCGAGCCGACCTCGGGGAATACGGGGGTGGGGCTGGCCTTCGTCTGTGCGTCGCGGGGGTATCCGCTGATCCTGTGTATGCCAGAGAGCATGTCGATCGAGCGGCGCAAGATGCTGGCGCTGATGGGGGCCACGCTGGAGCTGACCCCGAAGGAGAAGGGGATGAAAGGCGCGATTGCGCGGGCGGAGGAGCTGCTCGCCGCAACCCCCGGCGCGATCATCCCGCAGCAATTCGAGAATCCGGCCAACCCGGCAGTGCATGTGCGGAGCACGGCGCTGGAGATTCTGGAAGATACCGGCGGGGATTTCGACGCTTTTGTCTCCGGAGTCGGGACGGGAGGGACGATCACCGGCTGCGCGCGGGTGTTCAAGGAAAAAGGGCATAAGGCTCCGATCATCGCCGTCGAGCCGGAGGACAGTCCGGTGATCTCGGGCGGCGATCCGGGGCCTCATGCGATTCAGGGGATTGGCGCGGGATTCATCCCGAAAAACCTCGATACGTCTCTGGTGGACCGCACGATCACCATCGCCAACGCGACCGCCTTCGAGACGGCGCGGGAAGTGGCGCGGATCGAAGGGCTGCCGGTCGGGATTTCCTCCGGGGCGGCGCTGGCGGCGGCGGTGGAACTGGGCAAGGAGCCGGAGATGAAGGGCAAGAAGATCGTGGTCATCATCCCCAGCTTTGCGGAGCGGTATCTCTCCACGGCGCTGTTCGAGGGGATGGGGTGAGCTCGGCGGAGCGCGACTCGTGATTGATACATTTGGGAACGACTTCGTGATAGCCCTGAATGCGTTAGAGTTTACAAGAGGATGACGAAGATTTGGCGCATCCGAGGCGATAAACCGACAATCGTGCGGTGAACTTTTGGCGGTGTGCGGGGTTCTTTCTGCATACCCCGGCACGAAGAAACCGACGGGGTTTCATTAAGCGTAGAAAGGCTTTGCAATGAACTCCGTCAGCCGCCCCACCACCCTCGCCGCCGCCGTCGTCGCATCGCTAGCGGTGCAGTTGTTGCCCACTATCGCAGCCGCCGAGGATACGGGCGAAGCGATCCGTGAAGCCGCGCAGGAATTGCGCCGTCTGAACGATGCTGAGCAAAACAAGGTGAAGGATGTCAACGCCTACGGCATCAGCCAGTCCATTTCCCTGACGGACCTCACTTCGGATCGCGCGCTCGCCTATGGATCACAGTCGCGCCTGACCCCGAGCACCGGAACCTCATATTCGTTCCCGGCGGAAACCTATCAGCCTATCCCCGAGACATCGCGCTCCTTCGGGTTTGCGATCAAATTTTAAGCGCCCTTTTCTCTCCCGCTGAAAAGCTCTCCCGATACCCTCGGGAGGGCTTTTTGCTGTCAGGGGGTTGTCTGGCCGCGAGGAAACGATAGGCAGAAGGGACCATTTCGCAACCATATGCAGGCGAGCCATGGCCTTTTCCGACGATGACCTCGACCGCTATGCGCGGCATATCATGTTGCGGGAGATTGGGGGGCCAGGGCAGGCGCGGTTGCGGAAGGCGAAGGTGCTGAGCATCGGTGCGGGGGGCTTGGGTGCGCCGGTGCTGATGTATCTCGCTGCGGCGGGCGTCGGGACGCTGGGGGTCGTGGATGATGATATGGTCGATCTGTCGAATTTGCAGCGGCAGGTGATCCATGCGACCGGGGCCATCGGGACGGCCAAAACGGCGAGCGCCGCCGAGACGATTGCCGGGATCAATCCGGGAGTTGATGTGGTGCGCCATTCCCTGCGCCTGACCGAGGAGAACGCCGACGAGATCATCGGGGGGTATGATCTGGTCTGCGACGGGTCGGATAATTTCGATACGCGGTATCTGGTGAACCGGGCCTGTGCGCGGGCGAGCGTGCCGCTGGTGGCGGGGGCTATCGGGCAGTGGGACGGGCAGCTTTCGGTCTATGATCCGGGCAAGGGAGGGCCGTGCTATGCGTGTGTGTTCCCGGAGCGACCGGCGGACGGGCTGGCCCCGTCCTGTGCCGAAGCGGGGGTGGTGGGAGCCTTGCCGGGGGTGATCGGGTCGCTGATGGCGATGGAGGTGATCAAGTATCTGTGCGGGGCGGGGGAGATTCTGGTGGGGCGGCTGCTGGTCTATGACGCGCTGGCGGCGGAGACGCGGACGCTGACGGTGCGGCGGGATGCGGGGTGTGGGGTTTGTGGGGATGCGTGAGATTGGGATCACGAGCGAAGCCACTTTATATGAATGGCTTGAACAGAATGATTTTAATTTTGCGGTAGAAATCGCCAACAGGGCCGCTTTAAGAACACTTCCAAATATCGTTTATTCCTACACCCCAAACAATAGTAACTGGCGAAGCGCTATTGCGTTATCAATTTTTAGAGCAATACACACATCAATTTTATTGAATTCGATTTATTTGCCCGAAAACATTATAAATAATGTAAGTGAAATTGCTCACGATGCCGCCGCAACCTACCATCCAGACGCCGATTACGCCGCATTATCAATAGCGTTTGCACTAGATACTGCCGCTGGCGCAACAGACCTTTCTGCGCACTCTGTAGGTTTTGGAATTCATTCCTTGAAAAAAGATGATCAAGATTGGTCAACTGTAGAATCTGACATCTCTATACTGTCAAAAAATCATGAAAATTCGCAAAAT
>CALHLW010000032.1 GCA_938034615.1 uncultured Neomegalonema sp.
CTGAGGGTTATGACATTGCGTGGGACGGGACGGAAGTGACTTACACGCTGTCATATTTGCCAGCGGCGGCGGGCGGATCCGAAGCGACTGGCTGGACGCCCATGTCGATAGCAATGCAGAACACTGCACGCGAGTCTTTCGACTTGTGGGACGATCTGATCGCCATTGATCTGAGCGAAAGCTCGCGCGACGCGAATGCCGGGATCAGTCTGAATTATTCATCGACCACAGGTGGGTCTACCTATGCGAGCTTTCCCGGAGCAAATTGGGGTGGCACGCGGGCCGAAGTGGAAGTCACGGATTCGGATATCTGGTTCGCCGATGACTGGTGGACCCATGATGACGATGCGGATTTCTTCAATGGCGGCTATGGCATCATCACTTATATACACGAAATCGGCCACGCGCTCGGGCTGAGCCATCCGGGACATTACAATGGCAGCGGCGATTTCGAGGCCGATGCCGAGTACCATCAGGATACCCGTCAGTACACGGTCATGTCCTACTTCAACGCGGGCGAGAACGGTGAGACGACTGACCATGTCGATGGCTATGCTCCGCGCTATGCCTCGACGCCCTTGCTGCACGATATCACCGCGCTCCAGTCGCTCTACGGCGCAGATATGACGACCCGCACGGGCGACACGGTCTATGGTTTCAATGGCAATACCGGGCGCGATGCTTTTACGTTCTCGACCAGTGACGATTACATCGTGTCGATCTGGGATGCAGGCGGCGCGGATACCATCGACATTTCGGGCTGGAGCACCGACCAGACACTCGATCTGACTGAAGGATCATTCTCGTCGATCGGGAATTTGTCCAACAATCTGTCCATCGCCTTCGGGGCCGTCATCGAAAACGTGGTCGGGGGGGCGGGAGATGATGTGCTGGCGGGAAACGCCGTCGCCAACCGGCTTGAAGGCGGTTTCGGAGACGATACCGTCAGGGGGTTCGCCGGGGATGATCATCTCGAAGGCGAGGCGGGAGACGATTCCCTCTTCGGCGGGGACGGCAATGATTTTCTCGTCGGCGGCACTGGCACGGATATCTTCCATGGCGGAGAAGGGCGCGACACCATCCATTTCGACGCGTTCGCCCAGGAGAGCACCATCTCCCTTGCGTCCGGTTCCGGTCAGGGCGATATCGATCTGGATGGCGTTCTGGAGCAGTTCTTTCAGGTCGAGCAGATCTCCTTCGATGATGGTCTCTATGTTAGCGGCAATGGCGCGGTAATCGCGCAGCTCTATGATACGGCATTCGGGCGGGGTGCCGACCGCGCAGGTCTCTCGACCTGGACCGATGCCCTTGACGACGGCATGGCGCTGAACACCATCGCTTCGAATTTCGTCTCTTCGGCAGAGTTCGAAGCACGTTACGGGGCAACCAGTAACGAGGGCTTCGTCACCCTGCTCTACGAAAATACGCTCGAACGCCAACCGAACCAGATCGGTTACAACAACTGGGTTGCCGAGCTCGATGGCGGGTTATCGCGAGCCGAGGTGCTTGTCGGTTTCTCTCAATCACCTGAACATATTGCCAAGCTGGAATCCGATCAGCTCGGGGGCATGACCTGGGTGGGAGACTCCGATGCCGAGGCGATCAGTCGGCTCTATCTATCCGCTCTGGAACGCCTGCCAGATGATGGCGGATTGCTCTCATGGCTCGACGCCTCACGCAACGGCACGGCCCTGTCGGAGATTGCGGACAGTTTTACCAACTCGATAGAGTTTGATGCGCGTTATGGGGCGCTCGACAATGAAGCCTATATCGAACGCCTCTATCTCAATGTCCTTGATCGAGCGCCCGATACGGAAGGCTTGGCCAATTGGTCCGGGGCACTGGAAAACGGCATTCTGGATCGTGGCGACGTGCTACTCGGGTTCTCGAATTCCAATGAATATAAAACCGGGACAGACAGCCTGTGGGATGACGGGATCATGTTCGTCTAAGTGTCCCGACTGTCAATTCTGCCATCTTTGATGCGAAAGAATCGTCGAAAGCTCTTGATTCGAGCACAATGTGTAATTTTCTAATATCCTAGGATTATAGAAAACTAGATTTTTCCATATTTCTCTTCCAACAGCTCTAGGGCTTCGGCCAGAAGTTCCGGCACTTTCCGGCGCGTCTTGATTGCGAGCATCTCGTAACCGTCGGCAACGCCGCGCGTGATGCGTTTATTGAATTGGACCTTTTCGTCTTCCTGCACCTGGACAAACTTTTCGGGAACAGCGGTTTTCGTGCTGGCCCCCCTGCCCTGCCGTTCGGCCGCCGCTGGCTTCATAGCGCTTGCCGGAGGCTTCTTCTCGCCCCTGCGACGTGGCGGTTCCGCGATCTTCAAACCTCTGCTCATCTTGATTTCCTCTTCGTAAGCGCGTCAGCGACTGCCTGCGCAACCGCGACCACCTTCTCCTGAACCTTCGGGAACGAGACCTCCGATCCCGCGCGCCCTTCCGCATGGGCTTGCCGGATCGAGGCAAGTTCCGGGAAAACGGGATCGAGAACGTTCACCCTTGCGCGTTTCATGTATTCCCGTGCGACCCGGTCTTCCGCATCAGATCCGCGCGTCCGGCAGAAGACAAACAATAGCCGGCCTGCGTCGATCCCCGCTTCCTCCAACTCATAGGCCACTTCCACCTGCGGCTCGAGATCATCGAGACTATAGCCGGTAGGTAGCAGCACGAGGTCGCTAGCACGGGCCATCGACAACCCTCCCTTCTCTGCATGGGCAGGACCGTCGAGGATCATCAGATCGAAGCCCTCCGCCTCCTTCAGGGCGCGTTCCACGGTACGGAACTTCTCGACGGCGACATCCGGTTCGATCCGGAGCTGGTCGCGACGGGCCTTCCATTTGGTCGAGGTGCCCTGCGCCGGATCGAGATCGGCGATCTTCACGCTCCAGCCCGCCTTCGCGAACTCGACGCCGAGTAGGCGCGCCATCGCACTCTTGCCAACCCCACCCTTCTGGGAGATGAGAGATAATATCATGATAACATCCTAGATACAGGAAATATCAGCATTTCAGATATCTAGGATGTTATCAACATAGAAATTAATAATCCTAGGATATTAGGTTTGTATAAATTCAGACTACTAGGATTATAATGTACCCTTGCCCTTCATTTGGTCGAGCTGCCCTGCGCCGGATCGGGATCAGTGGCCTTCACGCTCCAGCCCGCCTTCACAAACTCGACGCCGAGTAGGCGCGCCATCGCACTCTTGCCAACCCCATCCTTCTGGGATGATGGAAGATAATATTATGACAGCATTCTAGATACCTAGGATGCTATTGATATAGAAACCAATAATCCTAGGATACTAGATTCATATAGATTCAGACCACTAGAGTCATGGTGCGCCCTTGCGCTCATACCATTTCCGGCAAAAGCCGACGAAAGCCCGATCGGGATCGCGCGGCGCTTCGCTGGTCCAGTCCCGCCATTCCCGTTCCAGAGCATATATATCCCAACCGGGTGCAGCCTCCCGCGCAGCCTCTAGCGTCATCGGCGAAAGCTGCGGAATACCGTCCGCATCGGAAGAGGGCAGGGCGGCCGGAACGGTACCACGGGACCGGAAGACGACCTTGTCACTCTCCTCGCACAGTTCGACGGAATAATCCGGCAAATGATCGTGTCGGGCCAGTTCCTTCAGCAGATAGCGGAAATGCTTCAACGGACTTTTAGAGCCGGACTTCTTGTGCAGCGTCTCGACATAGGCCGACCATTCCGTCTGCGCCCCGCAATGCTTGCGTGCAATCTCATAGATGCGCCGTTCAAGCGGCTTGCGCAGCCGGAAATAGTCGCGATGCAGCGTGAGAACTTCCTCGGCAGCGATGGCGCTGAAGACCCAGTCGGACAGTTTGACCTCGCACCATTGCAGACGCCCGTCGAGACCGTTCTTGCGCCTGATCGAGGCCGCATCTATCAGGCCGAACGTGTCGTACTGCTCTTCATCTCCCGTGCGGATGTTCGTGCTGATCCGTGTTCCGGCCAATCGATCAATCGCTTCGTGCAATGCCGCATAGTCCTTTCCCGCCGTTCCCCGGTTGGTGAAGACAAGCAAATCGCGGGAATTGATCCGAACACGTTGACTGACCTCCTCGCCCTTTCTGATTTGGTGCATCAGCTGCGATATGCAGTAGATCAGGATGTCCTTGTCGTAGATGGTCGCCAGCCCTTTCACGCTCGGCGTGATCTCCAGCCAATTGCCGTTATGCTCATAACGACGGATGGTCGTCTCAGGCTTTTTCGACAGCGAATAGAATGGATGTTCCATTTGCTGAATCACGTCCTTGAGGACCGCATCAGATACATCGCAGATGAAGAGATCGTGCTGTGGGTGACGATCAGGGATCAGTTGCGAGTCGGGATTCGGGGTTTTAGTGACCATTACATGACATTCGGGGTTTTAGTGACCACTTGTCAAGATTCGGGGTTTTAGTGACCGGAGAAAGTTATCCACAATTTTCCTAGGAACGTAGAGGGCTAGATTCGGGGTTTTAGTGACTAAGATTCGGGGTTTTAGTGACCAGGATTCGGGGTTTTAGTGACCGGGCACCAAATAAAACCTTTTCAATTCAATATACTATGATGAGAACAAAAAGCTTAACACTATATTTAACACATACTTAACACACAGGACCTGTGGATAACTCTTTCTCCTGAAAAACTTCCAGAACCAGAATCCATCGAACCGCATGTTCTCTCAAACCGACATCACAACCATAAGCCGAGCTGGCCAGGGAAGGGGTTCAGCAGAAAATCCCAGCTTATGTCAGCAATATCAAAAACAGCATCACGGGCGGAATCGAAGTGCTAAGAAACATGAACGGCATCCGCTGATGTCCATCGAAGGCAGTCATCGATTCCTATGGCTATGACGATGCCTCTCTGGGCCTCTCGGGAAGAGAGTTCTATGTCGAAGGCAGGGGAGGGCGGCTGTTAATTTATCAAGGAACCAGG
>CALHLW010000033.1 GCA_938034615.1 uncultured Neomegalonema sp.
GAATTCAGGATAATGAAAATTAACAAAGTCCGTAGACTGATTATCGGAATCAGCGGAGCGTCGGGAACCATCTACGGAATCCGCGCCCTGCAAATGCTGCGCGCGATGGAGGTTGAGAGCCATCTCGTCATCAGCCAGCCCGGTCGATTAACCGCAAATTACGAGTGTGAGATGGATTTGCGCGATATCGAAGCACTGGCCGATCATGTTTACGGCGCACAGGATGTTGGCGCAGCGATCAGCTCCGGCTCGTTCCAGACCCTCGGGATGCTGGTCGCGCCATGCTCGATGCGCAGCCTTTCGGAAATCGCAACCGGGGTAACAACAGGGCTGTTGACCCGTGCGGCGGATGTCGCACTGAAAGAGCGGCGGCGGCTCGTCCTGATGGTGCGCGAGACACCGCTGCACACTGGCCACCTGCGTAATATGACAACCGCGAGCGAAATCGGGGCGATAATCTATCCGCCAGTTCCGGCATTCTATAGCGAACCAAAATCGCTGGAAGAGATGGTGGATCAGACCGTGTCGCGCGCTCTCGATCTGTTCGATCTCAATGCCCCGATGACGAAACGCTGGGGCGAGGATCTGGAGAAGGGTCGGCGCTGATCGAGAGCGTCGTTCAAGTGCAGAACAACCAACTCGGTGATCACCGATACCTAGTTTTCGAACAGAAGGTACTTGCTCATGCGGGAGAAGAGTTCTTCGATCTGCTCGTTGAACCATTCGCAAAGGCGATAGCGCTCCGCCTTTTGATTGGCTTGACCGACCATGCGCACTCCGTCGGTTTCCGACGTCGCCTTTGCCAATTCAAGGGCATTCTGCCGCAAAAGATCGAAATACTGCGCATCTTTTTCCGCGAACATGAAACGCGCCTGCTGCGCGATATCTGACAGTTCATTCGCTGAATGCCATGAAATACCTTCGTCCTTCGCAATGCGTGAAATCAGCGCTTGCGTTACCTTGAAGATCTCAAACCGTCGGTCGAACATCCGCTCGCGCAGGATGTCGCGGTTCGTTTTCCACTGGTTCCACGCGATGTAAGCGCCAATCATGGCGACGGCTGCAATTGCGACCGCCGATACCAAACCTGCCCAGTAAGGTGCCCCGGTCATGACGTCGCCATCCGATATTCGGGGCGTTTGGTGCCATAAGCCATGTGATGCCTTTCGCAGCGATCAACAATTCATCAGCATACAACACAAAACGATTTTAGCGATACTTTTCGTGTACTAAGTTACCTCTGCAGCCATCGCAAGAGAAGTCCGGGTGCAATACAACCAGATTGAAGCTTTCAGTGTGCCACCGCCGCCGCCACACTCTCGTCGATCATGCGGCCTTCCTGAAAGCGGTCGAGCGAGAACGGGGCCGCCACGGCATCCGGCTCGCCCTTTGCCATGGTCGCGGCGAAGCAATGGCCTGACCCCGGCGTGGCCTTGAAGCCGCCCGTCCCCCAACCACAATTGATGAAGATGTTCTCCACCGGGGTCTTCGAGATGATGGGTGAGCGGTCGCCGGTCATATCGACGATCCCACCCCACTGGCGCAGCATCCGCAGGCGCGAGATGATGGGGAAGGTTTCGACGAGGGCCGTTACCGTCTCTTCGATATGCTGGAAACTGCCGCGCTGGGTGTAGTTGTTGAACCCGTCCGCGCCGCCGCCGATGACCATTTCGCCCTTGTCCGACTGGCTCATGTAGCCGTGGACGGTATTGGCCATGACCACGATATCCATGCACGGCTTGATCGGTTCGGAGACCAGCGCCTGAAGCGCGACGCTTTCGATGGGCAGGCGAAACCCTGCCATGTCGGCGAGACGTGACGAGTTGCCCGCCACGACGACGCCAAGCTTCTTGCAGTTGATCTCGCCCTTGGTCGTCTGCACGCCCGTCACCGCGCCGCCCTCAGAATCTATCCCTGTGACCTCGCAGTTCTGGATGATGTCGATGCCCATTTCATCGGCTGCGCGCGCGAAGCCCCAGGCGACTGCATCGTGCCGCGCCGTGCCGCCGCGCGGCTGCCACAACCCGCCGAGAACGGGAAAGCGCGTGTTGGGATCGAGATTGATGATGGGGCAGATTTTCTTCACCCGCTCCGGCGTTGCCCATTCGGAGGCGATGCCGTTGATGCGGTTGGCGTGGAAGGTGCGCTGCCATGCGCGTTTCTCATGCTCGGTCTGGGCCAGCATCAGCACGCCACGGGGGCTGAACATGATGTTGTAATTGAGTTCTTGCGACAGCGTTTCAAACAGGCTGCGCGACAGCTCGAACAACGCGGCGGAGCTATCTTGAAGGTAATTCGAGCGGATGATCGTGGTGTTGCGGCCCGTATTGCCGCCGCCGATCCATCCCTTCTCGATCACGGCGACGTTGGTGATGCCGTGGTTCTTGCCGAGATAATACGCGGTCGCCAGCCCATGCCCGCCCCCGCCGACGATGACGACGTCGTATTCCTTCTTCGGCTCCGGCGAGCGCCAAGCGCGCTCCCAGTTTTGGTGGCCGGTCATCGCATTGCGCGCCAGCGAGAAGATCGAATACCGCGCCTTTGGATTAGGTTTCACGCCGCATCTCCCACGTCATCGGGTCAAGAGTAACCGCTATATCGTCATTTCGGTTTTCCCGTGAGGCATCGCAAGCGCCTTTCAAAGTCAAGATTGCGACATGAGCGCGCGTATCGGTCCTCTGGCGCTTGTGACAGGTGGGCGCGGAGGATAGGTTTACGGCTCCAATAACCCCCCGGAGCAAGCGCCCCCGTGTTCATCGTCCTCGCCGGTGCCCTGGCCCTCGTCACCGCCCTCGCCCTTGCCCTGCCCTTCCTGCGCAGTCGTGCAGCAGCCGAGTCGCGCGCCGCCTATGACGCACAAGCCTATCGGGCGCAATTGCGCGAGGTCGATCAGGATGTCTCGCGCGGCGTCCTGACCGAAGCAGAGGCACAGGCCGCAAGGATCGAGATTTCACGCCGCCTGCTCTCCGCGACTGACGCGATTGAGGCCGAAGGCGAATCCCCCGCCGCGCCGCGTGACCTGCGCATGGGTCTTGGTATCGGGGCCGCCATCGGCATCCCGGTCGTTGCCGCCGCGCTCTATCTCGGGATCGGTGGTGCGGGGCAGCCCGACATGCCCCTCGACACGCGCACCGATTTCGCGTCGCAGATGGCCCAGCGCCCCTCGCAAAAACGCGCCGAGGCGATCTTGCAGCGCAGTGGCTACACGCCCGATGCCATGCCCCTCGACACGCCCGAACTTCAGCGCGTGGTGGGGATGATCGAACAAGTCGAAGCGGTGCTGGAGAGAAAGCCCGACGACGCCACGGGACGTCTGATCCTTGCCCGCACCCAGACACAGATCGGACGGTACAGGGAGGCATCGCGTAACTACGAACTGCTGCTGACTACGGCCACGCAGCCCGATCTCGACCTTTACGGCGACGCTATCGAAGCGATGGTTCAGGCCACAAGCGGCTACGTCTCCCCCGAAGCGGAGGCCATCGCTGATCGGGGTGCCAAGCTCGACCCGACGAATGCGCGCTTTCGCCACTACAAGGCCCTCGCTCTCTCGCAAAACGGCAAGGTCGATGAGGCCCTGATCCGCTGGGCGGACCTGCTGGACGATGCGGAGCCGTCGGACCCTTGGGTGGACATGGTCTACGACTATGCCAGCGAAGCCGCCGACAATCTTGGCGTTCCGCCGCCCCCACGCCCTGACGGTGAGCGCGGCCCCTCGCGGGAAGACATGGCCGCCGCTGCCGCCATGCCCGCCGAAGACCGCAATGCGATGATCGAAGGGATGGTTGCAAACCTGGCCGAGCGACTTGCCGAAGACCCCGACGACCTGCAAGGCTGGCTGCGCCTCATCCGCGCCTATACGGTGCTGGATCGCCCGGAACAGCGCGATAAGGCCATCGGAATGGCGCGAAACACGTTTGCGGGCGACACCGACGCGCTCGAGCGCATCGACGCCGCAGGACAATGATGCTCGCGAAGGATACCGCCACGTTTCTGGATATCGTCAGCCCGGCGAGCGCCCTACTCGGCCTCGACCCCGGCACCAAGACCATCGGCGTCGCCGTCTGCGATGAACGTCGCACCCTCGCCTCACCGCTGGAGACGATCCAACGCAACGGCCTGCGCGCCGATCTCGAACGGCTTCGCCAACTCGTGGCCCAACGCGACGCCAAAGGGATCGTTCTCGGAATGCCCGTCAATATGGACGGCACCGCCGGACGCCGCGCCCAATCCGTGCGCGCTTTCTCTCGCAGTATCGAGGAGGCGCTGGGCCTGCCGGTTCTCCATTGGGATGAGCGCCTCTCGACGGTCGCCGCGACCGAAGCCATGATTGACGCCGAAGTCAGCCGCGCCAAACGCTCCCCCCGCATCGACGCCGCCGCCGCCGCCTCGATCCTGCAAGGCGCGTTGGAGGCCTTTGCCGCTGCCGCATCGCAAGGTAAGATCAAGCCCTAAACGGCTTTCATATAACGCAATATTGGCTAAACGGCTCCGACGGGCAGCCCTGTTCTCTGATAATCACGAACGCGGCGAACCGCTCGCTGCGACACGCTTCCGATCAGGACGAATGCGGGCCACAGGATATAGATCTGCACCTCCATATTCTCGCCGAATGAGAAAAGCAGCAGGGCGAGGATCAGGCCGAGACCAAGGCGGCCTTCAGTGCGGCCTATGGTTAACCGCATCATCCCAAACAGCGTCCAGATCATCGGAATAGCGAAGAACAACGCGCCGAAAGCACCCTTTACGAAGAGCAATCCATACCATGTGTGATGGGTGCCGATGAGCATATACTCGGTCACATGCGCACCGGGTTGGACCGTCCCGTGGCCGAACCACGGGGCTTCGGTCCACCAACGGTCGCTTGCTATGCTTTGCAGCGCATCGCGCACCCGTGTCGAGTCGGCGCGCGCCGAGCGGAAGGCATGGACCGCGTCGCCCATTACCGTGACTACTCGATCGCCGAACACTGCCATCGCCGTGGCAAGCCCACCCATCACGAACCACGCCCAACTCTTCAGGATCAGCGGTAACAAGCGGGGCGAGAAGGTACAGATAACCAACCCCATCAATCCCATACGCGACTTCGTCATCAGGATGATGGCGATGCCGCCGATCAATCCACACCTGCGCCAGAAGCGATTTCTCTCCTCCAGCGCACAAACGACCATGACCACGCCAACCAGTGCCGCGAAGGGCGACCACGGCGTATAGAATTGCCAGCGCGACGCACCATTCGACGGGTCGATGGTGTAGAGATAGACGGAGAAATACTCCGGTCCCGGCCCCCCTACGATCTTGAACGGCGAGACGAACAGCTTTTCGGGCAAGCCGATCTTAGGTGCGAGGATGAAGAGCGGCAGCAGGATCAGAGTTTGCAATCCGATGACGCATTGCCCCCGGCAAATCACCTCTGGGCGGATTCGGAAGACGGCACCGATGAAGATAAAGATGAAGAAGAGCGCCCAGCCCTTCGCCCAACCGATGCTAGATTTAATCGTCTTTCCCGTCCCGAGATCGTAGTTGAAATGCCCGATCCATAGGACGACGAGCATCCCGATCATCGACAGGAACCACACCCAGAAGAGAGCAGGAGGCGCAACACCCCGCCAATCCTCACGCATGACCGGGCCAACGAACATGGCTGTCGCCGCCAATCCGGCCAGTCCCCAGCCCAGGACCGGTCCGACCACGTAAAGCGCACCAATCGCATAGAACGCCCAGGTCAGCGTCAGCGTTCGGTAGAGAATGCGCTCAGGAGGTGTCACGGCTGCGTTCCAGTTCAGCCTCGAAGGCGTAGCGCTCGTGGATCGGCACCTGATGAGGGATTTCGACCAGCGGCTCATCGTCCAAGGCGCGCGTGTCGGGCGCATCGGGCTCCCGGCGACGGAACTCCGGTTCGGTCGATGGATGCGCGAACATGCGGCCCAGCGCGGCGATGATCGTTCCACGCAACCATGCGAGAACCAGCCCGGAGACGACAAAGATCGTGCCGGCAATCGCGGCAATCAGGCCAATCTTCTTGTCCGGGGAGACAGGCTCGCTGCTGGCAACGGGATATTCGACGACCTGCGCCAGCGGATAGGTGCCGAAGAGGTCAGTCTTGGTGGTATCGGCGCGGGCCAAGGCCGATGCGAAGACAGCTTCGGTAATTTGAAGATCACGGGCAAGACGTTCGTATTGCGATGAAGGAACGGCGAGGCTCTCGACAGTCTCGCGAACCTCGACCAGTTGCTCCGTCAGAACCTTGGCCTCGGTCGCCAGACCGTCCCGTCGCGACGCAATCCCAACGAGGGTTGCCAGCATCTTCTCCCGCTCTCCATGCGCCGCGAGGTCTGCCGTACCGAATATCTCCGGCGACAACCCTGTGATCGAACGACCCCGATCACGCAGCGCCTTCAGCGTTCCCTTGAACCGCACGACGATGGCGAGAAAATCCGGATGGTTTGGTCCAAAGGTTCGGCGCGCAGCCTCGAATTCAAGTTTTTGTTCTCCAGCGGCTTCAAGCAAGTTTTGAAAGACGGGATCGGCGCTTAATTTCAGGCCGATTGCCGCCTTGCCCGCGTCCGTTCGCAGCGTTTCTTCCAAACCGATGACCTCGCCGGAGAGGCGCGCGCGCTTCGTCTCTACTTCCCGCAGACGGTCTTCGAGCGTTTCGACGAGGGTTTGCGCCCGAGCGTATTGCGTGTCTGACGCGATGCCGGTGCTCTCACGGAAATCGAGCATCTTCTGCTGTGCGTCCGTCACAGATTTCTCGTAGATGTCGATGGCGCTACGATTGGCCTGCTCACGGCGCTCGATATAGTCTTCCCGCAAGGCTGTGAGTTCAACGTTGAAGGCATTGAGGAAGGCGGAAGCATTCGCTTCGGCGGCCTTCTTCGAATTTCCCCGCACGGTGATCATGATGAGGTTCGTCTGATCGACGAGCTTGATCTTGGGCGTTGGGAAATGCTCGGGCAGCATCCCGCGCATATTGGCCGCGCGGGTTTTCATCGACGCGGTCATCATCAGCTTGCGGTAGCTTTCAACCGGGCTGAGACGGCTGCTCGACCAGGGCGATGACGAGCGGGTGGATGCCTGTCCCACATCATTCAGGGTCAGGGATGCCGTCGGGCCGTCCCCCGGCAGGATCATCGTCATTGAGGCATCGTATTTCGGCGGTGCGAACAGCATATAGGAAATCGCGAGGAACCAGATCGGAGCGATCGACGCCCCCGTCACGACGGCGTATCGCTTGTTTCGCCAACTTGCCCAGTTACGCATCATGCGCATCAGAGGCCCCTCACGACCGGAACAGGGGCCAGTAATTCGATGAAGCTGCGGGCGACGTCACGGGCATTCGTAACCGTACTGTCGTAGCAGGCGATGGCATCGCCCGACATCAGCACAGGATCATGAGAATCACGACTGGAACGGCGCACGAGGTCTTCGATGGCGCGTTCGACCACTTCGGTCTCGCCGGTGATCGGATTGCGGGATATCAGGACCGCCATACGCGGCGCATTGGTGGCCTGCACCCCACCAACGCAATTCATCCGCACCAAGGCTTGCAGCAAGCGCGTACCATAGACCATTTCACGCACATCATCGTCGATGGCGGCCTGGGCATTGCTGTTGGCCGGGGTGATCAGGTTTGACAGATGTACCTTGATGCCTTTGCGTGTAGCAACGGTCGGACGGGCAAGGCCCGGCTGGAAGCAGCCGAGCGAAGGAACGTGCACCTCATCGCCGGTTTGCAGCATCGGATCGTGAAACGCTCCGTCATGCAGAGCGTCGGTCAAATCGACTCGCCTGACCTGACCGTCGCGCCTGACGAGGATGTTCTCCAGTTCGGCATCGGGGCGCAGGCCAGCGGCGGCACGCAGCGCGGCGGTCAGGCCAAAGCGATGCGCGGCATCGCCTGCCGCATCCTGTCGGACCTGATCGCGATCTTCGGGCGCACGGGCGATAATTTCGACGGTTCCCGGTTCGAACACCGCACCGGCGACATGCACGCGCACGGCCCCGCGCTCCAATGCGTCGATGGCAACGGCGGGGAGAGGCGCGCGATAGAGGCCATCGGCGATGAGGGCGCGACGTAAATCCTGAGCAAGCGCCTTCGGCGAGCGGCCTTCAGCCCTGAGCGACCGTAGATGCGGTAGATGCAATGCACCATCCGCTTCAATCTCGAAGGTGCCAGAGAGCAGCTTGTCGGTTCCGACCGTCACCCGGATCAGATCGCCGTTCCAGAGTCGACCATGGGCACGTTGGGGAGGCAGCAGCGGGTAGTGTGCATATTTCTCATGCGGGCGGCATCGACCCAATGTCTCGCGTGCGCGAGCGGCAAAGGGGATGGCATCATGGGCAATGTCATAGGGATCACGATCCGCATGGGTGGGCGCTTCGCTATCATCGCGCATCGTGCGTTGGGTAAGCTGATAACCACCGTCCCGCGTGACAGGATCGATATTGCCCGGCGTAGGAAGCGCACCGCATCCCGCTACGAAGAGCGCGATGAAGACAGCACCAAAAAGGTAGGCAGACAGGCCGCGCATGGAACACTCCAGGAAATGGCTTTCCTGCATCGTCGCAGATTGCAAACCACTCATTAACATATTGAAATGGAATGATTAAATTTAGGATAAGCACACCGACCGAGATAACTCAACTACGGTAGATAATCTGACCGGACCTTACCCCGACAAAGGATTCGATATCCCGATAGCGCGGCAATGAGTGCAACATGGCATGAATGCGTTTATCCTCTCCTGAAAGGATGCATTGCCGACCGGGAGACGAGCCGATGGACATTGCTGCCACGATGAAGGCGATGGTGCTGACGCGCCATGGCGGGATGGATGCCTATGAATGGCGCGAGGACTGGCCGGTGCCGGCTCCGGGACCGGAGCAGGTGTTGATCCGCGTCGGGGCCTGCGGACTGAACAATACGGACGTGAACACGCGGTCGGGCTGGTACTCCAAGGGCGTGACGGAGGCGACGACCGGGGACGGGTTCGACACGATTTCCGATGATGACCCGAGCTGGGGCGGGGCCGCGATCACCTTCCCGAGGATACAGGGGGCCGATCCTTGCGGTGAAGTCGTCGCTGTGGGATCGGGGGCAGATACCACGCTGATCGGCAAGCGGGTCATTACCGATAACTGGCTGCGCGACTGGGACGATCCACTCGACAAGAACAAGACGGGGTATTTCGGCTCAGAATGCGATGGCGGCTTTGCGGAATATACCGTGATCGACCACCGCAATGTCGGGACCGTCGACTGCGATCTGACCGATGCGGAACTCGCAACCTTCTCATGCTCCTACTCGACCGCTGAAGGGATGCTCTCGCGGGCCGAGGTGGGACACAGGGATACCGTACTGATAACTGGCGCCTCGGGTGGGGTCGGATCGGCGCTCATCCAGTTGGCGAAGCGCCGAGGCGCGAAGGTCATCGGCTTGGCCTC
This sequence comes from uncultured Neomegalonema sp., assembly GCA_938034615.1. Lineage (GTDB taxonomy): Bacteria > Pseudomonadota > Alphaproteobacteria > Rhodobacterales > Rhodobacteraceae > JAHDDY01. The sequence continues at coordinate 9,448 of CALHLW010000033.1, forward strand.
GGAGTCCAAACACGAGCGGCTGACCGATCTCGGAGCGGACGCCCTCCTCCCTCGCGCGCCAGATGATTTGGCCGGTGCATTGAAGGCGGCGACGGGAAGCGAGACGGTCACGGTCGTCGCCGATGTGGTCGGCGGCGAGGGCTTTGCGGCAGTTATCGACCGGCTGGAGCGCGGCGGGCATTATATCACCTCAGGGGCCATAGCGGGGCCGATGGTCGATCTCGACCTGCGCACGCTCTACCTGCGCGACCTGACCTTCCATGGTTCGACCGTCCTGCCACCGCATATCTTCCGCGATCTGGTCGGCTATATCGAACGCGGCGAGATCGTGCCGATGCTGGCCGAGACATTCCCGTTGGAGAAACTGCGCGAGGCACAGCAAGCCTTTATCGACAAGAAGCACACCGGCAATATCGCGGTCGTTCCCTGATGCATCCTGCGCTTTACGTCTTGCGCGACGCTTTTCGAGCCTATGCAGCGAGTGAGGCGCCCGACATCGCCGCTTTCTGCGGGGTCGATCTGATGGCGGATCATCCGGTACGCCCACTGGAGATCACCACTCTACCGTTTGTAAGGCACTTGAATGACATAGCGGCGCAAACTGAACCGGCAACGCACTCAATCGTAGAGGCAGTGCTGGAAGCCGCGCCACATCTGCATTGGCGACAGAGTTACAGCGAGGTCGATCCGGGGTTCGATGCGGAGTATCTGGCTCGCTATGGCTGGTTTAATCTGATCGCACCTTCCGGGCCATTCGTCAGCGACTCTCTTCGCGTTTCCGTCGGATATTGGGGCAAAGGTCTTCATTACCCAAGGCATTGGCACGAGCCGGAGGAAATCTATCTGACGCTGGCGGGCGAGGCCCGCTACATCTCGGAAGGGCGCGCGGATGTCGTCGGTGGCCCCTGCACGACGATCTGCCACCGCAGCAATCAACCTCATGCAGCCACTATGGAGATTGCGCCTCTGCTCGCCGCAGCCTTCTGGCGAGGTACATCGCTGGAAGCGAAGCCGGACCTTCCATCGCGAATTACAGAGTGAACCTTTTCCAATGAAAGTCACCCGCCTTTCCGTCTACCACGTCGATCTGCTGCTTGAGCATCCCTACTGACTGTTCGGCGGGCGGCTGAATTTGAGGTGCTGGACGCGACCGTCGTGAAGGTCGAGACGGATGCGAGGATTATCGGCTGGGGGGAGGGGACGCCTTGGGGTCATACTTATGCACCCGCCCATGGACCGGGCATCCGGGGGGCATCGATACGATAGCCCCGTTCATCCTCGGGCTGGACCCGCGCTGCACCGAGCATGCGGTGCGAAGTCTCCAAGCGCTCGGCGAGCCGTTAGCCGTGTATCAGATTTAGCCGTTGCGCGTCACGATCTCCGGCGGATCAAACGCCGTGACGGGGGGCGGCTCGCCCTCGTATTTCTCCACATCCACAAGACAGGAATGGGCGGTCGGCCCCTGACCCAACCGCGACGTGCCTCGATCCGGGGTCAGGACGTTGGGATTGCCGTGCTTGCACAGGGATGATGGA
>CALHLW010000034.1 GCA_938034615.1 uncultured Neomegalonema sp.
ACTACCGTAGCGCAGGATCGACAACGCGAAGCCGTCCTCACCGCAGAATGGGTCGGCCTCGGGTGCCCCCCATCGCTCCTCGATCTTCACGCGCATGTCCCATGGCAGGGCGGCATAGAAGTCGCGGTACGCATCGAGCGAAAGCCGCTCACCCCCGCCCCGCCCCGCACGATCCGCCAGCCAGTTCGTCGGCCCTGCCTGTATCGCCTCCATCAACTCTGCCGGATCGTAGGGCGCACTCTTCATCGCGTATCCCGATGCCGCCAATATGCCGAGCATGTCCACGCAGCTTTGCGGCGTATCCAGCCCCACGCCGTTCGCCAGCCGCCCGTCCTTGTTCGGATAATTGGCAAGGATGATGCCGACGCGCTTCTCCGCATTCGTTTTGCCTCCGAGTCGCGCCCAATTTGCGGCCAGCTTCGCCGTCCAAGCCACCCGGTCGCCGACCGCGCGATAAGCCGCAATCCGACATTCCGTCGCTTCGTCGAAATACGCCTCGCCCTTGAAGCTGACCGCGCGGGTCAGAACGCGCCCGTCCACCTCTGGCAAGGCGACATTCATCGCGATATCCCGAGCGCCAAGACCGTTCAGCCCGGTCGTCCAAGCCTCCTCCGTGCCGCCGGAGAAGATCACCTGCAACACAGGCACCCCCGGCGCATCGAGGGGGGTCGGTTCATGCGTTGCATTCTGGGGGGACGAGACAGCAAAACCCGTTGCATTCAGGACGACGGCGGGCGGTGACTGCTCGAAAAGGATCGCGAGCGTCGCCGCCGACACGGGATCTTTCAACGAGGCGACAAAAACCGGCAGCGGGTTCATCCCCTCCTGGATCAACGCGCGCACCAGCCGGTTCACCGGGTTCAGCCCTGCGCCTTGCAAGAGCGCCCGGTAGAAGACGATCGGCACGACCGACGCGCCTTCGGTCCAAGCCTCTTGCGCTGCATCGAGCGAGGCAATCCCGGCTCCCGGCCAGTATACTCCAGCACGAAGCAAAGGTCTCGCCGGATCGGGCCGCTTATCGTCTCCCCGCGCCATCGCCCCAGCCAAACGCAGCAGGTTCGTGGCATTCTCCGGCCCGCCCTCAACGCAATAGGCCCAGAGCGCGTGCCAATCATCTTCGGAAACCGTGGACGCGCGGCGCAATGCTTCGTCCGGCTTGTCGTCACCGGGCAAAGCCGCAAACGCGACTCCGGCTTCGTTCAGACGGGCGGCAAATTGTTCGAGACCGTAGGACCAATAACCCTCACCGCCCAAGACCCGCGCAATGACCAGTTTCGCCTTCGTCGCGGTCTGGTCGAGATAGAGATCGACCGACATGGGATGCGCTAGATGCAGCAAGGAAGCAAGGCGCAGGCTAGGAGCCTCATCCCCCAACGACCCGCGCGCTTCGGACAGCGCGGCCAGCTCGGTATCGGCGGCAGAGATAATGATGATATCGGCGGGGGTCTGGCCGAGATCGACGGCATCAGAGCCGTCTGAAATCTCCCCCGGTTGCGCGAGGAGAAGATGCATCCTTATTGTCCGAGCCAGAGAACCGGCATCACGCTCGACCGTTCGCCGCAGTTCTTCGTCACCGTGGCGAGCACAGGAGACATGGTCGCGTCCTCTCCCGCATGGATCGCGTCGAGATAGGCGACGACGCCCGCAACCTTCTCTTCCGGCGTATCGCCCTTGCTCATAGGCGAGACGCCAATGACGTGCAGGAAGCAGGGGCACACCCGGATCGCCTTTTGCCGCCCGCCTTCGGCAAGCTGATCGTCGCTCATCGTGGCGGCGAAATCAGGCGCTCGGTCCTTCAACAGCGCCACCCGCGATTCAGTCACGTCAGCAAGGCAGCGCTTCATGAACGCGGTTCCAGCCTCGGAAACCGGCCCTTCCGCGTCCTCAGCGAACGCAGGAAACGTGACCATTACGAGCAGCGCAGCAAGGCGGATCATACCGCCAGTTCCTCGCGAATACCGGGCTCATCCAGACCGTGCATCCCGATGACCACCAGCGCGCTTTGCCGGGGCGTGGCTCCGAATGGTCGGTCGAAATAGGTTTCAATGCGCGGGCCAACGGCCTGAAGCACCATCCGCATCGGCTTGCCTTCGATGGCAAGGAAGCCTTTTACGCGCAGGACGTCATGCTTGCGGATCGTGGCTTCCACTTTCGCGCGGAACACCTCGACATCGGCAATCTCACCGAAGGTCATGGCAAAGCTGTCGAACTCGTCATGGCCATGATGATGCTCGTCATCGTGATGGTCGTCGTCATCATGATCGTGGTGGTGATGGTGGATTTCGTGGCGTGCGGCCACGTCGTCCTCCGCTCCGGCATCGAGACCGAGCAACACGGCAGGGGCCAGCCCATCGATCCCCGAGCGCACCAACCGTACACCATCACGGGTGCGCCCGCCGAGCGTGGTCACGGTCTCGTCGGCACGGCCCGCCTCCATCGCATCGGTCTTCGAGACGACGACGATATCGGCGCAGGCAAGCTGATCCTCGAAGAGTTCGGAAAGCGGTGTTTCGTGATCGATGCTCTCATCGGCTTCGCGTTGCGCTGCGACCTTGGCTTCGTCATGGGCAAAGCGACCATCGGCCAGTGCGGGGCCGTCCACGACCGTCACCACGCCGTCGATGGTCGTCCGGGTACGGATTTCCGGCCAGTTGAAGGCGCGCACGAGTGGCTGCGGCAGGGCGAGGCCGCTGGTTTCGATCACGATATGGTCGGGAGGATTTTCGCGCCCGAGCAACTTTTCGATGGTAGGGATGAAATCGTCGGCCACCGTGCAACAAATGCAGCCGTTCGACAACTCGATCACATCGTCATCGGTGCAGTTCTCGATGCCGCAGCCTTTAAGAAGGTCGCCATCCACGCCGATATCACCGAATTCGTTGATGACGAGGGCGATGCGTTTACCGTTTGCCTGTTGCAGCATGTTGCGGATCAGGGTCGTCTTTCCGGCTCCGAGGAAGCCGGTGATGACGGTCGCAGGAATTTTCTGGGCCATTGGGCTCGCTATCTGTGCAGCACGCGGTCGGGAAGGCTCTGGCGGTCCTGCCATCCGGCGCGCGCGAGTTCGGGGTCGATATGCTCCTCGACCGGATAGCCGAGGCAGAGATAAGCCACCAGCGACCAATCGTTGGACACGGCAAGGTCGCGGGCAATGCGGTTCGGATCGAGGATGGAGACCCAACCGATGCCAAGCCCCCGCGCCCGCGCCGCCAGCCACATCTGCATCACGGCGCAAACGACCGAGTAACGACGCATTTCCGGCATTGTGCCGACGCCGAGGCCGCTGCCCTGCTGGGTTGCTTCGTCGCAGAACACCGCTAGCTGGATCGGGGCATCGCGTAACCCCGCCAGCTTGAGGCTGGCGTAATGCTCGCGTTTGTCCCGGCGTTGTGCAGCGAGGGCAAGCGCGTTCGCGTCTTCGAAATTGGCCACCACCGCCTTGCGGGCAGCCACCGATCCCACGCGCACGAAACGCCATGGCTCGGACAAACCGACCGAGGGGGCGGATGCCGCCGCGCGGATCACCTGCGCGACGAGACGCTCAGGCACCTTCGTCGTCTCGAAGCGGCGAACGTCACGCCGCCACTGGAACAGAACTTCCAACTCCCGCCGGAAAGCAGGCGAGAAGACAGGCGAGTCCGCATCGGTTTGAGCGAAGGCGCTCGCGATCACCGGATCAGCCGAGGCCGAGCGCGGCGAACGCCATGCCCTCGATGTTCTCCAGCAGGAAGGTCGCGCCGACACCGGCAACGACCGCACCGGCAAGGCGTGGACGCAAACCATCGGTCGAGGCAAGCAGTTTACCGGCAAGATAGGCAATGGCGTATTGTGTCATCGCGAGGCCGAGCAGGTATCCGACGAACACCATGCTCCCTGCACCCCCCTCCTGAGCGGCAAGAACGCCGCCGAAAGCCCAGCCATGGAATAGGCCAGCCGCCGCAAACAGCGACAGCACAACTGGGCTGGTCAGGCGCGTACCGGAGGCAACCAGACCGCCGAGGACGATCAAAGATGCGGCAATGACGAGTTCAACTGCAGGCAACGCGATGCCGCTCACGACAAGGGCGATCCCGCCCATCATACCGGCGATATAGCCGAAGGGCGCGGTCGAAAGACGCCCGATCATCGCGGCGGCGAGGCCGACGGCAACGACGAAGAAGAAGTGATCGAATCCGAGCAGCGGATGCCCGATACCCGAGAGAACGCCGTGACTGAACGTCTCCATCGGCGCGCCCGCAAGCGGGTGGTGCGCCAGCGCGGGCGTCGCGATCAGGGCGGCGAGGGCCGAAAGGCCGGTAATCTTTTTCATGTCAGTCTCCATTCCCGTCCCTCCGACGGGGTTGCGAGGATCGTCTCCACGGCAGGTCTCCTGACTCGCGGCACATCACCAATCCGGCCTTCCCGGTCTCCGGATAACCGGAATACCAGTGGCATATCGAACAGGCGCGCCGCTCACAGTCGCGGGGGCGGTCGTGGCATCGGGTCTCCGGTATGGATCGGCCCGTTCCACGTTCCCTTTCAATCCATCGTCTGCGCCGGTGGGCGAAGGCTTCGGAACCGTGGCGTCCAGATGTCGGGCATCAGACCCCCCGCTGTCAATCGCGAAGCACGTAGTCCAACCATTGATGCGCATCCGCGACCGAATGAACGACGGTTGCGGCAAGGTGCGGCGGGCGCTCGATGATATGGATTGGCAATCCAAGCACCACCGCTGCATCCAGCCGCGCTCGCGATTCGCCCCCCGCATTGCGAGTGAGCAGATGCGTGATGCGCTGTTGCCGCATGAGCGCGGTTTCGGCGTTCATGGTGAACGGACCACGCGCCGCGATCGGCACGATATGTGCGGGTAGATCGTCAAGCTGATCGACGCTGCGAAGGAATACGGTCAGATCACTGCGGGCCGTTAAGGGATCAATATGCTTGCGGCCCGTTGTCGCCAGAACCCGCGCCCCTGGCGGCAAAGCGGATACGGCTTCGTCCAACGATCCGAAACCATGCCAGTTGCCTACAGGTTCCCATGCCGGACGAACGAGCGCGAGCAGGGAGGTGCCCAGCGTATCACAGGCGTAGATAGCATTCCGACTCATGCCCGTCGCGAAAGGATGCGTTGCGTCGATGACCGCTGCAATGCCTTCCCGCACCAGATAGTCGCGCAACCCTTCGACTCCGCCGAAGCCACCGTTGCGCGTTTCGCAAGGATAAGCGAGCGGCTTGGTCGTCACACCCGCCAGTGAGGCGACGAGGCGCGTGCGCTGGCCCTTGTAAGCATTGGCAAATTCCCGCGCTTCTGCGGTTCCGGCGAGGAGAAGAACGGTCTTCACGGAAAGGGACAGCGGGCCAGCAACTCCCCGGCCCGTCCGACGATGATCGTTTCGACCTTGGTTTCCGCGCCCCGCAACGTGCCGTGCACGACCGCCCGCGCATCGGCACAGATAGCGCGCGCCAGCTCTTCGCCGCTCATACCGAAGGCCTCTAGTGCCGTATTCGCGCGAGCGATCTCCGGCATCCCGGCTCGTGCCGCAAGGGCATCGAGATCGACCTGGCTGCGCTTCGAATGAAGGTCCAATGCTCCTTGGGCCAGCTTGGTCATCTTGCCGGGTCCGCCAGCGATCGTGATACGCGGTACCGGATGGCGACGCAGGTATTTCAGCAATCCCCCCGCGAAATCCCCCATGTCCAGGTAGGCGGTTTCGGGCAGATCGTAGAGCGTCTTTACATACCCTTCCGAGGTCGCTCCCGTTGCGCCGACCACATGCTCCGCGCCCGTCGCCACGGCCACGTCGATCCCGCGATGGATGGAGGCGATCCAGGCCGAGCAGGAGAAAGGGCGCACGATTCCAGTCGTGCCGAGGATGCTGATTCCGCCTTCGATCCCGAGGCGCGGGTTCCATGTCTTGAGCGCCAACGCCGCTCCATCCGCAACCGAGATCGTGACACGCAGATCGGCGGCGATGCCATGTTCGGCACTCACCTCTGCGACAGCCTCGTCGATCATCCGCCGGGGGACGGGATTGATGGCCGGGTCGCCGACGGGTATCGGCAGACCCGGTTTCGTGACTGTGCCGACGCCCTCCCCCGCATGGAACGACAACCCGTGGCCAGGGACGGCGCGCTCGATGCGCGTGGTGATGAGCGCTCCGTGGGTCACATCGGGATCGTCGCCTGCATCCTTCTCGACGGTTGCTTCCGCCCATCCCTCGCCCATCCGCGCATCGCGGATCAAGAAGATCGGGCGCTGGCCTTTAGGCAATGTGATCATGATGCTGTCGGGAGTCGCGCCGGTGCAGAGGCCCGTCCATGCAGCCTTCGCGGCGGCGGTGGCACAAGCACCGGTGGTCCAGCCAGAACGGAGCGGGGCGTCGGTCATCGCCCGATACTACGCGGGATCAGACCGAAATCTCCATCCCGTCGAACGCGACTTCCCATCCGGCTTCCTGCACCTCTTCGCGTTCGGCGCTGTCGGGCAGGAGGAGCGGATTGGTGTTGTTCAGATGCACGAGGACGCGGCGGGCGATATTTGTTTCCGCGAAAACCGCCATGGTCCCATCACCGCCCGAAACCGACATATGCCCCATCCGCGCGCCGGTCTTCTGGCCCACACCTTCGCGCTGCATTTCGTCATCGCTCCAGAGCGTGCCATCGAACATGAGCAGATCGGCTCCGTCGATGCGCGCTTTCAGGTCATCCGGCACAGCGGCGCAGCCGGGAATATACATCGCGCGCTTGCCGTCGCCCGTAATCTCGGCCCCGACCGTTTGCTCACCAACGAGCTGCGTCTCGACTGTCTCCCCCTCCATGTAGAGCGGCACTTTTCCCGGCACGGCGAAGAGGCGCACGGTGATGCCCGGCACGGGCTCGAACGACGCATCGAGGGCGATCCGCTCCCTAACCACGAAAGCGGGATCGAGGGCGGCGAAGACCGGGTTGGCATCGAGCACGTTCGCAATCTCGCCCGTCATGTAGAGACCGAGCGGATGCTTCTCGCGCAGGGACAGCAGGCCCGCCACATGGTCGAGGTCGCCATTGGTGAGGATGACCGACGAGATCGGGCTGTCGCGCAGGCCCCTCTCCGGGCGGGGATGCATCTGCTTGTGGGCAATGATCTGCTCGCGCAGGTCGGGTGAAGCGTTGAAGACTGCCCATTGCTCGCCATCCGCACTGACCGCGATGGAGGATTGCGTGCGCGCTGTGACACCCGGTTCCCCGCGCCAGAAAGCGGCGCAGGTGGAACACGCGCAGTTCCATTGCGGAAACCCACCGCCCGCAGCGGCACCGAGAATGAGGATGTGCATGTCAGCGCCCCGGAATTGCTCGTTTGTCTTTGAAGGCATCTACCACGTCGGTTCCCATCTCACCAGAATGCCGCGACTATAAGGCATCGCGCAGGATCGGGCGGGTCAGGCAGGTCGGGCCGCCCTCGCAGCCGATACAGAGCGCATCGCCGGAGAATACGGCAACATCGATCCCCGCATCCTCCAGCACGGCGCGGGTCTTGGGGATGCCGTCCACCATTACGCAGCGACCGGGGGCGAGGGCAAGGATGTTGGTGCTGAGCGTGCCGCTTGTCTGAAACTCGTCATAGGGCGCGGCGAGCAGGGTATAGCCCAGCGCCTCCATCCGCTGTCGCAGCGCAACCGGCAGCAGCGGCTCGCAGACGAGGGCCGTGCGCGTATCGACGAGGCTGACGAGCGACATAAGGTGCAGGCACGCGGCCTCTCCCATGTAGCAGGGCAGATCGAAGGCTTCGACGCCGATGCCCTGCGCCGCCAGGATGGCGGTCAGTTGGGCGATGCCCTTAGCATTGGTCCGATAGCCGCGTCCGGCTGCCAGAAGATCGGGCGCGAGCCAGAGGGTATCGCCCGCTTCCATGCGGGCCGTGCCTTCGATGCTGCCGATCACGGGGATACCGTGGGTCTCGTAGAAAGCGGCGTGCAGCGCTTCCTCGCCCCGGCGCAGGGCCTTGCCGGGTGACATGAGGACGGCCCCGGTTGGGGTCATCAGCGAAGCGTCATAGGTGAAGACGGCATCGGCGATATCCGTGTTGCCGTCGATCCAGAGGATGTGGATGCCCTCGGCTTCCAGCAGCCGCACGAAGGCGGCGTGATCGGCCTCGGCCTTTTCGAAATCGAAGGTCGGGCCATAGTGCCAGCGGGTCGGATCGGCATCTCGCAGATCAGGACGGCGCAGGGCAACACGGCGCAGCGGCGCAGTCATCGAGGCAACGCCGAAATTCATTCGTTCCCCTGCACACGCTCCAGATGCGGCGCGTCGGCAGTCATCAGCGCAAGCGCATCCTCCGTCGTGATCGCCGTGCAGAACTCACCGTTCATACTCGCGACCGACAGGGCGTGCACGACCTCCGGGTCGTAATCCGTACCGTCGATGCCGATGCGGTTCATGGTCGAGCAGGCGTCATGCACGAGATAGGTGTCGAACCCCATATTCCCGGCCATCCGCACGGTCGTCTCAACGCAAACATTGGTGAAGAACCCGGCGACCACAAGCCGATGGATGCGGGCACGGCGCAGGTCCAGTTCCAGCGACGTGCCGACAAAGCCGCTATTGGCACTCTTCGAGACGCTGATATCGCCCGGTGCGATCTCCATGCCATCGAGTTGCTGGCCTGTCTCCAGCGAGAGTTTCAGCGGCGATTGCGCCTCCACGGAGTCGTGCCGCGTGAAGGCGATCCGACCCCCCTGCCCCCGCCACGCAGTCAAAAGACTGCGAATACGGTCCTTTGCTTCGGGGTTGTTCGCGCGTCCGGTCGGACCGGCATAATAGGCGAGATCATCCACCCCCTTCTGCACGTCGATCAACAGCAGAGCGGTATGGGCGTCGAAGCGGGAGATCATGGGCGGTTCCTCATGCCAGATCGAGGATGATGGGCTGGGGGCCGATATTGTGGATGGTCGTTGGGCCTATGGCGGAACGGCTGCCCCAGGAATGATGGATATGGCCACAGAGAACGTGGCGAGGCCAGGTTGCTTCGACGCAGCGCAGCAGGGCGACGCTACCTTCGTTTGCACCATCCCGCTGGCCGTCGCAATGGCCGAAGGGCGGGGAATGACTCACGAGAATCGCATTCGGTGGACAACCTTCGAGCAGGCGCGCAGCTTCGATCTCATCTTGCCCCGCGTTCCAACTGGCGGCGTTGCGGATCGGCGTCTCACCGCCGAAGCCGTAGAACTCAACACCCTCGATCCGCACGCCTCGACCGTGCAGCAGATGGATACCCGGCCAACTGGCGGTGAGGGCCACAAGCTCATCCGGGTCGTCGTGATTGCCGTGCACCAGCACGAAGGGGCAGGTCAGGCCACGCAGGATTTCGAGCGTCTCCGACGCTCCCTGACCCTGCGTTGCGAAATCGCCCGCCCCGACGACCACATCTGCCTTCATTGCCAGCACCGCCTTCGCGGCGTCGCGGTCACGGTGCAGGTCGGAGAACGCAACGATCCGCATCAGGACGACGGCGGCAAGGCGCGCTCGACCAGGGCCGACCAGTAGCTTGCGCCCCAGACGTTGTTCTCGTCGTCGAAATCGTAGCGGGGATGGTGCAGGCCCGCCGTGTCGCCATTACCGATGAGCATGAAGCAGCAGGGTTTTTCCAGCGCATAGAATGAGAAATCCTCGCTACCCATGGTCGGTTCGACCCCGTCATGCACATTGGCCGCTCCAGCCACATCGCGGGCAACGCCGAGGCAGAAAGCCGTGGCCTCTTCCTCGTTGACGGTCTCGGGGTAAAATTTGACGGATCGCTCGAACTCGACCTCGATCTCGTGGGCATCGGCGATCTGTCGGACGAGGCGCTCCATCTGGGCATAGATTTCGTTATGCAGCGCAGAATCGAAACTGCGTACGGTGCCGCCGAGCAGCGCGGTTTCGGGAATGACGTTATAGGCATCGCCGGCCTGAAAGGTCGTCACCGTCACCACGGCAGGCGAGACCGGGTTCGTTCGCCGCGCCACGACGGTCTGAAGCGCCTGCACGATGGCTGCGCCACAGGGAACCGGATCAAGACATTCGTGGGGCTTGGCGGCGTGACCGCCCCTCCCCTTGAGCCGGATATAGAACTCATCTGAGGCTGCCATGAGCGGGCCGCTACGACAGTGAAAGCTACCCACAGGTTCCCCCGGCCAGTTATGCATTCCGTAGACGGAGCGGCACGGGAATCGGTCGAAAAGGCCGTCATCCATCATCGCCTTGGCTCCGGCTCCGCCTTCCTCAGCAGGCTGGAAACAGAAATGTACCGTACCGTCAAAATTCCGGGTACGCGCCATATGCTGCGCCGCCCCAAGCAGCATCGTGACATGGCCGTCATGGCCACAGGCGTGCATCGTGCCGTCGGTCTCGGATTTATAAGGACCGTCAGTCACTTCATGGATGGGCAGAGCATCCATATCCGCCCGCAGCATGATCGAGCGCGCCTCGTCGCCGGGGCCAGATCGTCCATGCAGCGTGCCGACGACCCCCGTGCCGCCGATGCCCGTCTCCACCCCGTCAAAATCCATCTCGCGCAGGCGGTCGGCGATGACCTGTGCCGTGCGATGCTCCGCGTAGCCGAGTTCGGGGTGGCGGTGGAAATCCTGCCGCCACTCCTTGAGCTGGTCGGCGGCATCGGCGATGGAATTGACGACGGGCATAGGGTTCTCCGGTCAAAGGGTTGCGGGATGATAAGCACCCCACCCGCCGCCTTGGCCAGAGGATTCTAACGCACCGTAGTCAGGAGATCGTCGTCATCTCATTCAGCACGAATCATGGTGCTGTCTTTCCTGTGGCGAGATGAAAGTCATTGTTCCGGCCTTCCTATCGGCCTAACATGACAAATACACAAGTACGCACATCTTCGATCCATAGGCACATTTTGGATACTGAACCCATCAGCAATCACGTCAACCGATTCCACCGTTATGATTGCAGCGAAGGTTGCCCGGTCGAAGCGGCGCTCGAATTGATTTCGGGTAAATGGAAAGGGCTTGCGCTTTATCATCTGCTGGACGGAACGTTGCGCTTCACGGAGTTGAAACGGCGGATCGGGACGGTCACTCAGCGGAGCTTGACCAAGCAGTTGCGGGAGTTGGAGGCCGACGGGCTAATCCGCCGCGAGGTTTTCGCCGTCGTGCCGCCCAAGGTGGAATACAGTCTAACCGACGCGGGTAAGGCGCTTCGACCCGTGCTCGGCACGCTCCACAACTGGGGCAGTGCGTACGCGCTCACCAAGAACGAAGCATAGTTAGAGTGAGGAAAATCTCCCCAGAAATCGAGACGAACAAGATTTTCTTCATAGCAAACGATGGCAGGGTCTATGGCAAAGCCACGATCAGATAACGGTGTTGCCCCGATTGCGCTTACCTCCTTTGCGCTCCGCAATTGGGAACCGGGGACAAGCGGCACGCGGATCGTCGGGATTGAACCCGAGGCTCTCGTGACGCAGTGCAATGCAGCCATGAAGAATGGAGCAAGCCTCGTTCCGGGCTATGCACCCTTCTGCAAGCATCTGTTCCTGAAGAATACCTCGCCGACACGATGCGGGTTCGCGAAGATCACCGATGAGAATCGCTCGCTGCTACGATCCGGCTACGAGGCACGGCGCGAGGGGGAACTGGCGGTTCTCGGGCGCTGGTTCGAGGATATCGACGCGACGGTCGCGGAGTGGCTCGACGTCATTCTCTATTCGCATGACCAGTTGATGCGCGAAGCAGAGGATTTCCCCGAAGACGTCGCAGAGTGCGAATGGGGGATCGTCAGCATCCTCGGCACCCTCGTCGCCGCAGAACCGCCCATGCCGCCGATCACCCAGCTTCGCAACGCCCTCGGCCCCGCAGAAGGCGGCTCGGGCATTGCTATCGATCCGGTCGCCTATGAGAAAGCGGTGGCGTTCTGGCAGGATCATGCGCCGGTGAGGATGCTACCTGTCTGAACAGCAGGAAGCCGTTCAGTTCATCTTTCAGTCATGCGCCTTCGCAGGGTCATTCCCGCCCAAGAATGAGGGAATGACCAGGGCAGACCTTACTCGACCGTCACCGATTTCGCGAGATTGCGCGGCTGGTCCACATCGGTGCCTTTCGCGACCGCCGTATGATACGCGATCAACTGGGTCGGAATAGCATAGACGATAGGCGCGACGAAGGCATCACAATCGGGCATGGTCAGCGTCCGCCAGCATCCCTCGCCCGCATGGGCAATCCCCGAGGCATCCGAGATCAGCAACACCTTCCCGGCCCGTGCCATGACTTCCTGCATGTTCGAGACGGTCTTGTCGTAGAGGTGGTCGCGTGGGGCCAATGTCACGACCGGCACGTTCTCGTCAATCAAGGCGATGGGACCATGCTTCAACTCACCCGACGCATAGCCTTCGGCGTGGATGTAGCTGATTTCCTTCAATTTCAGCGCGCCTTCCAGCGCAATCGGAAACTGCGATCCCCGGCCCAGATAGATGACATCGCGGGCTTTCGCCAGTTCATAGGCCAGCTTCTCGATCTCGCTTTCGGTCGCGAGGGCTTCCGAAAGCAGACGCGGCACTTCGGATAGCGCCTTGACGAGCCGCGTTTCTTCCGCCGCATCGATGGTCCCGCGCTGGCGCGCGACTGTAATGGCCAGCGACGCGAGGATCATCAACTGACAGGTAAACGCCTTGGTGGAGGCCACCCCGATTTCCGGCCCCGCATGGATCGGCAGCACCAGATCAGCTTCGCGGGCAATCGAGGATTCCGGCACGTTGACGACGGCCACGATCTTCTGCCCGTTCTCCTTCGCATAGCGCAGGGCCGCGAGCGTATCGGCGGTCTCCCCAGATTGGGAAACGAACACGGCGACGCCACCCTCGGGCAGCGGCGGCTGGCGATAGCGAAACTCCGAGGCGATGTCGATTTCCACCGACAGGCGCGCGACTTGCTCGAACCAGTATTTCGCCACATGCCCCGCATAGCCCGCCGTGCCACAGGCCACGATAGTCAGGCGTGGAGATTTGCTCATGTCGAGAGCAGTGGAGATATCCTTGATCGCATCCCGCTCCGGCGTCGTCATCGACGCCAGCGCATAGCCTGCAACGGAAGGCTGCTCATGGACTTCCTTGGCCATGAAGTGCCGATACTCGCCCTTGTCGGCAAGCACCGAACTGACGTTCACGACCCGCACTTCGCGATTGGCGAGATTGCCGTCGCGGTCGTAGATCGTCGCGCTGTCGCGGGTCAGAACGGCCCAGTCGCCTTCATCCAGATAACAGATGCGGTTGGTCAGATGCCCCAGCGCCAGCGCGTCCGAGCCGACGAACATCTCACCATCCCCGTAGCCGAGCGCCAAAGGACTGCCCTTTCGCGCAGCGATCATCAGATCGTCCTGGCCATCGAACAGCAGCGCAAGAGCGAACGCGCCCTCCAGCTTGGCCAATGTGGCTGCGGCGGCGTCTTGCGGCGACAGGCCCGTTCCGAGGAAGTGATCACAAAGCTGCGCGATGGTCTCGGTATCGGTTTGGGTAACGAAGCTTCGCCCATGCTCTGAAAGCATCGTGCGAAGTTCCTGAAAATTCTCGATGATGCCGTTATGAACAACCGCAACTTTCCCCGAAGAATGAGGATGCGCGTTCACTTCCGTCGGCGCGCCATGGGTCGCCCAGCGGGTATGGCCGATGCCGGTCGTGCCGCCAATGGGATGGTTTTCCAGCAGGCTGGCGAGCGCGGACAGCTTGCCCACTGCCCGACGACGGTCGAGCGCGCCCTCCTGTACGGTCGCGACCCCGGCGCTGTCATATCCCCGATATTCGAGGCTTTTCAGCGCGTTGAGGATGAGAGGCGCAGCTTCGCGCCCATTCCCGAGAATTCCGACAATACCGCACATGGAGATTTTCCCTCACTGAGGCCAAAACGGCCAAGCGCAACATTACAGTACCGGCCCTTACCATAGGGTAATCGACGATATATCCCTTGCCGCGTCTGGCCGCTTTGACTTTTTATTGCAACAGGTTGCGGGTGGGCCGGGATTATCACTTACTTCTTCGTCTGCCGCGCCTTGATCTCCAGCAGCTTGATCCTCAGCTTCGCGGCAAAGCTCTCGCGATTATCTTGTGGCGCGCGGGTGATGCCGAGCGCGTCGGCTTCGACATCCTGACTGATCGCCGATCCCGCGCCGACCATGGCACCATCGCCGATCTTCACCGGGGCGATCAGGGCGGAGTTCGAGCCGATGAAGGCCCCCGCTCCAATCTCGGTACGGTGCTTCAGGACGCCATCGTAATTGCAGGTGATGGTGCCTGCGCCGATATTCGCGCCCTCGCCCACCGTCGCATCGCCCACATAGGTTAGGTGGTTTGCTTTCGCGCCCTTGCCGAAGCGCGCGGCCTTGACCTCGACGAAATTCCCGATCTTTGCGCCTTCGCCTATATCCGCACCGGGGCGCAGGCGCGCATAGGGGCCGATCACCGCCCCACTCGCGACCGTGCAACCCTCCAGATGGCTGAACGCGCGGATCATTGCCCCACCCTCGACCGTGACGCCGGGGCCGAAGACTACATGCGGCTCGACCGTCGCATCCTGTCCGATCACGGTATCATGAGAGAGGAACACGGTGTCCGGGGCCGCCATCGTGACCCCCGCCTCCATCGCCGCAATCCGGGCACGGGCCTGCCATGCGGCCTCGGCAGCGGAGAGATCGACACGGGAATTAACGCCCAGCGTCTCTTCCTCATCGCAGCGGACGACGGCACAGGCAAGACCCTCCGCACGGGCAAGGCCGACGATGTCGGTCAAGTAGTATTCACCCTTCGCATTATCATTCGTCACTTTGTCGAGCAGATCGAACAGCACGGGGCCAGGAACGCACATCACTCCCGAATTACAAAGGTCTACGGCCAGTTCTTCGGCGCTGGCCTCCTTCGCCTCGACGATCCGATCCAGCCCACCATCATCATCGAGGATCAACCGTCCATAGCCCCCCGGCACCGCCGCCTCGAACCCCAGCACGATCACATCCGCCCCACCCCGGCGCGCGGCCAGCATCGCCTCTAGCGTCTCCGCACGGATCAACGGCGTATCCCCGAACAGAACGAACACATCCCCCGCGAAATCCTTCAGTGCAGGCGCAGCCATCTGCACGGCATGGCCGGTGCCGAGTTGCGGCGACTGCTCGACACAGGTTACGCTGGGGGCCAGCTTGCGCGCCGCGTCGGCCACACGCTCCGACTGATGCCCCGTCACGATCACGATACGCGAGGGCGCGCATCCATCACCCGATTTCAACGCATGGCCAAGCATCGACAGCCCCGCAACCTCGTGTAGAACTTTAGGCAGGTCGGAGCGCATACGGGTTCCCTTGCCAGCGGCAAGGAGGCACAGGGCGGTTTCGGTGCTCATGGATCGTCACTCTCTCGGAAAGAGGTTTCAGGGTCGGCATTTATCGGAAACTTTTACATTGCACTATACTGAAAGTTATGCGCCATCGCCGACACTTCAGCCCCAGAGGGCAAAGACTTCGGGGAGAACACCATGGAAAAGCTTAGCAATACGATTCTGGTCACGGGCGGGTGCGGTTTCATCGGAACCCATCTCTGTCACGCGCTGGTTAACGCCGGGCAAAAGGTGCGTATTCTTGACGATCTCTCCTCCGGCAAGGCGGCGGGCATTCCCGAAAACGCTGATCTCATCGTGGGCGACGTGGCCGATGCACAGGCCGTGGCCGATGCTGTTGAGGGCGTCGATGGCGTGATCCATCTGGCCGCCATTGCCTCGGTCGAGCTGTGCAACAAGGCCTGGGTCCGCTCTCACCGCACGAATCTGACCGGAACCCTGACGGTGATGGAGGCCGCGCGCGATGCGGCCAATCCGGCACTCCCCGTCGTCTGGGCCTCCTCCGCCGCGATCTATGGCGCGGCGCGCACGCTGCCGATCAACGAGCGCACGGTGCCTTCGCCAATGTCGCCCTATGGAGCTGACAAGCTGGGCGGTGAGCAGCATGGTCTGGCGGCGGCGGATATCTTCGGTGTCGCCAATACCGCGTTGCGTTTCTTCAACGTGTACGGGCCAGGGCAAGACCCCCATTCCCCATATTCCGGCGTGATTTCGATCTTTGCGGAGCGGCTCGCGAACGGGCTGGCCATCACCATCAATGGCGACGGCCAGCAGACCCGCGATTTCGTTTATGTCGGCGATGTCGTCCGCGCCCTCATGGCATCACTCGACCGGCTCCAGCGCCGTCAGCGGCTCGATCAGCCCGCGAGTTTCGACGCGATCAACGTCTGCACGGGCCACGCCGTCACGGTCGCGACCCTCGCGGAAACGCTGCGTACACTCACCGGCTCGACGGCGACCATCGCCAACGGCCCGCCCCGCGACGGCGATATCCGCGATTCAGTGGGTGATCCTTCGAAGATGCAGCGGCTCCTTGGCCTCCGCGCGGAAACATCGCTTCAGGACGGGCTGCGAGTCTTGATCGGGACGCCGGGTGCGGCCCGTCGGATGGAAACCGGGACATGACGCCTGATTCATTGAATGGCAGGATCATCGCGTTACGGTAATATATCGACGTGACATCGCAACCGGATTCCTGACCCATGAGCATGACCATCACCGGAGAATGGCTGATCGCCGCTGAAACCCGTGCCGTCCTCGACGCCCTGTCGGCAGGCGGGGCGCTGCCACGTTTCGTTGGTGGCTGCGTGCGTGATGCGCTGATCGGGCGGACAGTGCGCGATATCGATATCGCCGTGGATATCCCGCCGGAGGAAACGGTTGCGGCGCTCGAAGCAACCGGTCTGCGGGCCATTCCGACCGGGATCGAGCATGGCACGATCACGGCGGTCTCAGGCAAGCGCACCTTCGAGATCACATCGCTCCGGCAGGACCGCGAAACCGACGGACGCCATGCGACGGTCGAATTCACGAAGGACTGGACCCTCGACGCCTCGCGCCGGGATTTCACGATGAACGCGCTCTATGCCGAAGGTGACGGCACGGTGGTCGATGTTCTCGGCACGGGCCTCGGCGATCTGAATGCGCGGCGGGTGCGGTTTATCGGTTCGGCAAACGCGCGGATTCAGGAGGATTACCTGCGAATCCTGCGCCTCTTCCGCTTCCACGCCTGGTACGGAAAAGGCGATATGGAGCCGGATGCGCTGGTCGCCTGTGCCGGTCTTGCCGGGGGCATATCGGGCCTGTCCCATGAGCGGATCGGGGCCGAGATGTTGAAACTGCTGGCCGCGCCTCATCCCGAGGTTGCGGTCGATATGATGGCCCAGACCGGCGTGCTGTCTAAGGCGCTGCCCTTTGCGGAGGGCGTCCCTCCCATGGCCGCGCTCGTCGCGGCGGAGGGGCGGATCGGCGTGTCGGCGGAAGCGATCCGGCGGCTGGCTCTCCTGACCGGCAAGACCGATGCGGTCATGGCAGGCCGCGCACTGCGCCTCTCGAACGAGCAGATGAAAGCGCTGCGCCAGCGCGCCCCACTCGATTACGAGATCGACGATGCCCCCAGCGCCCGTCGCGCAGGCTACGAACGCGGCGAAGCGGCGGCACGCGACCTGCTGCTGCTGCGTGCAGCGCGGACAGGCGAGCCGATCAACACGCGTCTCGTCTCGATGGTCATGGACGGAGCCGCCTCCGAATTCCCCGTCTCCGCCCGCGACCTCATGGCCCTCGGGATGGAGCCGGGACCGGAGATCGGCGAGGCCCTGAGCCGCATCGAACGCGACTGGATCGAGAGCGATTTCACGCTGGATCGGGGGACGTTGCTGTCGGGGCTGGCGGGTCGAAAAAGCGCCTGAGGTCTACCCCCCTGTCACGCTCATATGTCGGGCCTTGACTTGTCCCTGCACGCCCTGCCGCGAGTAGTCGAAATCGTGGCCCTTTGGCTTGAGGGTGATCGCGTGGCGGATGGCGGCTTCCAGTACCGCCGGATCGTCGGATGACCGCATCGGCGCGCGCAAATCAGCGGAATGGTCTTGCCCGAGGCAGAGATACAGCATCCCGGTACAGGTCAGCCGCACCCGGTTACAGCTTTCACAGAAGTTGTGGGTCAGCGGAGTAATGAAGCCCAAGCGCCGACCGGTTTCGGCCACATCGAAATAGCGCGCGGGGCCACCGGTCTTGTGGCCGCTTTCGCTGATCGTCCAGCGTTCGGCGATCTTGGTCCGCACTTCCGTCAGGGGCCAGTACTGGCCCAACCGCTCCTGCTCTTCCATCTCACCCATGGGCATCACTTCTATGAAGGTCAGGTCGAGGTCTTCGGCACCCGCCCATTCGATCATGTCGTGGATTTCCGAATCGTTGAAATCCTTGATCGCCACGGCGTTAATCTTGACCGCCATTCCGGCCTTCTTCGCCGCCTCGATCCCGCGTAGCACCGCATCGAGCTTGCCCCAGCGGGTCACGCGCCCAAACTTCTCCGCATCCAGCGTATCGAGCGAGACATTGACCCGCCGCACCCCCGCATCGGCCAGCGCCTGTGCATGGCGCGCAAGCTGCGAGCCGTTGGTCGTGAGAGTCAGTTCCTCCAGCGCGCCGGTGCCGAGATGCCGCCCCATCCGGTCGAAGAACCACATGATATTGCGCCGGACCAGCGGCTCGCCGCCTGTAATGCGCAGCTTCTTGACGCCCAGATCGACGAAGGACGTGCAGAGCCGGTCCAGTTCCTCGAGCGTCAACAGATCGCGTTTCGGGAGGAACGTCATGTGTTCGGACATGCAATAGACGCAGCGGAAATCGCAGCGATCCGTGACCGAAACGCGCAGATAATCGATGGTCCGTGCGAACGGATCAATCAGCGGGGCGCTCTGCGCGACGGGTGCATCCATGTGGTGGTCCTCCCAAACCAGAACAGGCAGCCTACGCATGTTCCGCAACGGGCGCAACGCGCAGGTGAGCGCCGCGACATCGTTGCCATGCACCGTTATCCTCCGCATAACCTGCGACCCTGTGCAAAGGCGACCAAGCGGAGGCCGGGATATGACGGGGATAGACCCGATTGCGGCGACGGGGGGTGTCGTGTGCTTCCTCATTGTCGCGTTCATCGGGATCAGACTGCTGCGTCAGCGTAACGAGGGCGTTCCGGTGCGGGTTACCCTCGTGGAGAACAGGACCAATCTGGGCGGCGATGGGGTAAGCTTTTCCCCTGTCTTTCGTATCGAGGATGGCGAGCACGCCGGTACGATCATCGCCTCCCTGAACCGTATGCCCAAAGCGCATCGCTCTGGCAGTGGGATCCCGGCACGCTATGATCCGGCGAGCAACACGATCCACACCCGCCAATCCACGAAAAGCGACCTCTTCACCGCGCTTGCCTTCGCTCTGGTGGGCGTAATCCTTCTCATTGGTGCAGTGATAATCGGGCGATGAACGCGGCTCATCCCGATCTGTTCCGGGCCGATGCGACGTTTCGGTTGAAATACTGTCCTGTCCTTCAATAGGGTCGCGGCGGCACCAATGCCAGATACGAAGGAAAGCCGATGCCCAAACTTACCGGAAAATGCCTCTGCGGCGAAATCTCGTTCGAGGCCGATGGCGAGGTGCCGGTCATGGCGAATTGCCATTGTACCGACTGTCGCCAGTCCACGGGCAGCGCCTATGCCACGCTGATGTTCATGAAAGAGGGCGACATCAAGATAACCGGCACCCCGAAGACCTTCCAGCACAGCTCGGATGCCGGGACCACGATGACCAAGCATTTCTGTGGCAATTGCGGAACGCCGCTGTTCACGCAGAATTCGGCTCGCGAAGGAATGCTCGGCCTGCGCGCCGGTCTCATCAACGAACACGCGGAATTCGCTCCAAAGGTGAATGTCTATACGTCGAGCAAGATGAACGCGACCGTCCTAGACGAAGGGCTTAAGGCCTTCGAGAAGATGCCGGGTTAAGCCGATTCAACCTCCAGAGGCGTTTTCCGGCTTTGGAGGTTGATCTTCATATTTCACCGACCTCGCTCCCGTCACGATATCCGTGTCGGACCGCAATCGGACCAAGCGCCGCTTGTCGCCGCGTGGTCCCTGCCCTATCAGAAGGGGAGAAGGAGACTTCCGATGCGTGCGATCCTGTCCGTTCTGATCCTGAGCCTTGCCCTGTCCGCTTGCGGGCGCAAGGGCGATTTGCAACCGCCACCGGGTTCTTCCGCCGCGCCGGAACAGCCCGCCAAGACCCGCACCCTCTTCTGAGCATACCCCATGGATCACTTCCTCTACCGTGACGGCGCACTCCACGCCGAGGATGTCGCGATTGCGGCCCTCGCCAGCGACGTCAGCACGCCCTTCTACTGCTATTCCACCGCCACGCTGGAGCGCCATTTCACCGTCTTTTCCGATGGACTGAAACCGCTCGATCCGCTGGTCTGCTATGCGGTGAAAGCGAACTCGAATCTGGCGGTTCTGGCCACCCTCGCCCGCCTCGGTGCCGGAGCAGATGTCGTTTCCGAGGGCGAATTTCGCCGCGCGCTCGCCGCCGGGATACCGGGCGAAAAGATCATCTTTTCCGGCGTCGGCAAGACGAAGGATGAGTTGGCTTTTGCGCTCGACAACGATGTGCGCCAGATCAACGTCGAATCCGAACCCGAACTCGACGCGCTGAATGACGTCGCCGTTTCTATGGGGGTTCGAGCGCCCGTTTCCTTCCGCGTTAACCCGGATGTGGACGCCAAGACCCATGAGAAGATCAGCACCGGCAAGGCCGAGAACAAGTTCGGCATCGCCTATGACGACGCCCCGCGCATCTATGCCCGTGCCGCCGCCATGCCGGGGATCGAGGTGGTCGGCATCGACATGCATATCGGGTCGCAACTGACCGATCTGGAGCCGTTCCGCGAAGCCTATACCCGGATGCGCGCGCTGGTCGAACGGCTGGAGGCGGAGGGCATCCCCGTCCCCCGGCTCGATATCGGCGGGGGTCTCGGTGTGCCGTATGAACGCACCAACGAGATGCCCCCGCTCCCGACCGATTACGGCAAGGTGGTGCAGGAGGTTTTTGCGGGCTGGGAAGACCGCGAGTTCGAGTGCGAGCCGGGCCGGTTGATCGCCGCCAATGCGGGTATTCTCGTGTCGCAAGTCATCTATGTGAAGCAATCGGGAGACCGCCGCTTTCTCATCCTCGATGCCGCGATGAACGATCTTATCCGCCCTGCCCTTTACGACGCCTATCACGATATCGTGCCCGTCATCGAACCGGCACCCGGCACCCCGACCTATGAATACGACGTGGTCGGCCCCATCTGCGAGAGCGGAGACACCTTTGCCAAGGCCCGCGCGCTGCCTGAGATGAGGGCCGGTGATCTTGTCGCCTTCCGCAGTGCCGGAGCCTATGGCGCGGTCATGTCGTCAGAATACAATACGAGGCCGCTGGCCCCCGAAGTGATCGTCAGGGGCGACGATTTCGCCCTTGCACGTCCACGCCCCACATATGACGATATGTTAGGGAAGGATCGGATACCCGATTGGTTGGGGTAGCCACTCCGCTCCCCGCGAGGAGACACGTATGACGACGACCCGAGATTCGCAGGCAGGCTTGCCCCCCGCCCTCACGCGCAAGGTTTCCGCCACCCGGCGGACGATCTGGGTCGAGCGGGTCGTGCGCGCGTTCTGGCCGCTCTGGTGCATCGCGCTGCTGGCCCTCGCGCTCTATATTCTCGACGTCTTCTTCGCTCTGCTCGGTATATGGGGGATGGTTCTGATCGCCGCCCTTGGTGTGGCTACGCTTGCCACCCTCATCTACGGCTTCCGCATCCTCAGCCGCCCCACCCGCGCCGATGCCATGCGCCGCCTCGATGAAAGCATCGGCAGTCGCGCGGTCACGATGCTCGACGAGGAAATCGCGGTCGGACGCGGCGAAGGCGATGCCGAAATCCTCTGGCGCGCCCACCGCGAGAGGGTTGCGAAACAGGCATCCGAGGCCCGCTCGCCCTATGCCGATCTACGCCTCGCCCCGTTCGACCCGTGGAACCTTCGCTTTGCCGCAATCGGCATCCTCCTCGCCGCTTTCGGCTTCGCTAAGGTTGGCGGAGCCGACCGCATCGCAGCCCTGCTCGACCCCACGCCCCCCGCCGCCGAGGCCGCGACGCTGGCACCCGCGCTGGAGGCATGGGCCGCCCCGCCCCCCTATACCGGAGCCGCGCCGATCTATCTGACGGAGAAGGACGGCGAGACGATCAGCATCCCCACCGGCTCGATCCTCACCCTGCGCGCCAGTGGTATAGCGGAAGCGCCTGTGCTGACCGGATTGGGCGAGGAGGTATTCACCGAGGAAGCGGCGGGCATCTACGGTTTCTCGCGCGAATTGACCGATGATACCGATATCGCCGTCCTCTTCGGCGAAAACCCGCAGGCAGACTGGGCCTTCACCATCACCCCCGACCTGCCTCCCGAGGCCGAAATCGCCGAAGCCCCCGAACCCACCGCAGAGCGTGGCCTAGGCTTTTCGTATCTCGGCAAGGACGATTACGGCATCGTCTCCGCCCGAACCTCCATCATTGCCGACCGCAGCGACATGGACAATCCGCCCGAGGAAATCGACGCTCCCATCGACCTCGAACTCGGCGTCTTCACCGGCTATGCGGATGCCCCCGAACCGGTAGGTTTCGAAGAAGATTTCACCGAGCATCCACTGGCCGGATCGCCCGTCCAGATGGTCATCACCGTCGAGGATGCGGCAGAACAGACCGGCGACTCGGAAGTGATCCGCTTTACCCTCCCCGCCCGTATCTTCACCGAACCAATGGCGATGGCCCTGATCGAACAGCGCCGCGCCTTTGCATGGGATATCCGGCGGGCATGGGACGTGCTCGACCTGCTCGAAGCCGTCACCGACTACCCGGACGACTATTTCACGGACTCCAAGGCCGCCCTGATGACGACGAGCGCTATCAAGCGTCTCACCTACGCCCTCGAACAGGACCGCGTGACCGATGAGCGTGAAGATATCCTCGACCTGTTGTGGCAGGCGGCGCTCCGGCTCGAAGAAGGCGACCTGTCGGACGAGCTGGAACAGCTTCGTGCCGCCCAGCGACGGCTCAAGGAAGCGCTCGAACGCGGGGCCTCAGACGAGGAAATCGAGCGTCTTATGGACGAAATGCGTCAGGCCATGCGCAACTACCTCGACGAAATGACCCGTCAGGCGATGCGCGACCAGCAGAACGGTCAGCAACAGCAGGGTCAACAGCAACAGCAGCAGTCCCTCTCCCGCGAAGACCTCGAACGGATGCTTGACCAGATGGAGCAATCGGCCAAGGACGGCGCGCGCGAGCAGGCCGAACAGATGCTCTCCATGCTCGGTCAGATGCTCGAAAACCTGCAAATGGGCCAGAACCAGAGCGGTCAGGGCGGCGAACAGCAACAACAGGAACAGGCGCTTCAGGACATGATGCGCCGCCAGCAGGATCTCGCCGACGAAACCTTTCGCGAATTGCAGGAAGGCATGGAAAACCGTCAGCAGAACCGCCCCGGTCAGGGTCAGAATGGCGAACAACAGCAACCCGGTCAGGGGCAGGGCCAACAGGGTCAGCAACCGCAGGGCCAGCAGGGTCAGGGCCAGTCCGGCCAAGGCAACCAACGCGGACAGGGCCAGCGCGGCGAAGATGGCGAAAACGGACAGGGTCGCGGTCAGGGCAACGAATTCGGCCAGCAAGGCCAAGGCGGAAACCAACGCAGCGGTCAGGGCCTCTCACGCTCACAGGAAGGTCTTCGCGGCGAACTCGACGGGATGATCCCGAACCTGCCCGGTGAAGGCGATGCCGCCGATGCGCTGGGGCAGGCCGAGCGCGATATGGAAGCGGCGCGCGACCGTCTCGGCGAAGGCGATCTCAATTCGGCCCTCGACGATCAGGCCCGTGCCCTCGACCGACTGCGCGAAGGCGCACAGGCATTGGCCGAAGAAGGCCGCCGTGAAGCGCAGGAAAGCGGACAAGGGCAGGAGAACGGACGCGGTGGCCGCGCCGATACCGGCTCGAACCCTGACGAGCTCGATCCCTTCGGTCGCGTGGGCCGCACCTTCGGCCCCGATGACGGCAAGGGCGTCGAAGTCCCCGGCGAACGCTCCCGCAACCGCGCGCAGGAAATCCAGCGCGAAATCCGCCGCCGACAAGGCGAACGCGCCCGTCCCGAACAGGAACGTGACTACCTCGACCGGCTACAGGATCGTTTCTGATAACAGTGAGACTTGAAAGGCACCTTTCCTGCCCCGCACTCGATGCGAGGCCACTTCGGGCCAATGAACCTTGATGGCGACAGGCCCCGCAGCAAGTGCGTAGCAGGAAAAAGATCAGATCATGCGCTATGTGGGCACAATAGCCGCGACGTCAACGGCAGGGCGAAAGGCGGCAAAAGTAATCTTTTCCGCCCGGATTTATAGACTCTGTGGGCCCTTTTTCGCATCATTCGTGTCGATGCGGGCAGTCAAAGCCTGCCAACAGGGAGAAACGCATGAAACGCATTTTCACAGTCGCCCTTACGGGCGCATTCTTCTCTGCCAGCGGAGCCGTCCTGCCCGCCACTGCTCAGGAGCAGTCCACCAAAGAAGTTCAATGCACCTCCAAAGTCGGAGAGCGTCAGAGTTGCCCGGTCGAAGGCGAGGTCGTCAGCGCCGCTCTCGTGAGCTATTTCGGAGAAGTCCCCTGCATTCTCGGCTATACATGGGGTCTGGAGCAGAACGGGATCTGGACCGGCAATGGCTGTTCGGCCAACCTGTTGGTCACGTTGATTTCAGAACAGGAAAAGCAGGTCGAGCAACAAGCCGATCCTGATCGTCTGCGCGAACGCCTCCGCGATGTGCGTCAGCGACTTCGCAAGGCACGCAGCGAAGTCCAGCAGGAACGCGAGGAGCGCAAGCGTATCGAAGGCGAACTGGCCGAAGCACAGGCGGCGCTGGCGCAGGTGGGCCAGAAACGTCAGGCGAACAAGAATCGCAGACCGAATTGGTCCGTGCGCTCCGTATCGGCCTGCGGTCGCAAGGCTACGCGCGAGATGGAAAAGAGCGGCGCGACAAATGCGCGGGTGATCGAAATCGTATCCGCGCGTCCGGTGGAAGGCACGTGGCTCGTGATCGGGCGTGCCTCGGCAGAGTATGGTAATGGACGTCGCCCCTCCTACTTCCGCTGTTGGGTGGAGAAGGGCGAGGTCCAAAGCTTCGAGAATGCCATCTGACCGTCACGATTTCGATCCCGGACGCCGCTCCATGCCGCGTCCGGGACTTGCGATCACCTGCTACGACGTGAAAACGGTTTCGTTTCCCGGCGAACCCGATTAGACCCTGACCTCGACTTTTGATGGTGAGGATCGTGACCTCGCCCCGCTCGCGAGGACCGCCATGACCGCTCAGGACCATAACAGCTTTCGCACCGGCCCCGACGAAGAAGGCCGCTTCGGCCAGTTCGGCGGGCGCTTCGTGGCCGAGACGCTGATGCCGCTGATCCTCGATCTGGAACAGGCATGGGAGGAGGCGAAAACCGACCGCTCCTTCCGCTCCGAGATGGAGAACCTGTGGCGCTATTACGTGGGCCGCCCCTCGCCGCTCTATCTGGCCTCGCGCTTGACTGAGCATCTGGGCGGCGCGAAAATTTACATGAAGCGCGACGAGCTGAACCACACCGGCGCGCATAAGATCAACAATGTGCTGGGGCAAATCCTGCTGGCGCGGCGCATGGGCAAGACCCGCATCATCGCCGAGACGGGCGCAGGCCAGCATGGGGTCGCCACCGCGACCGTCTGCGCGAAGTTCGGCCTGAAATGCGTGGTGTTCATGGGCGCAACAGATGTGGAGCGCCAGAAACCCAACGTCTTCCGCATGAAGCTGCTCGGGGCCGAGGTTATCCCCGTCACCTCCGGGCGATCCACGCTCAAGGACGCTATGAACGAAGCGCTGCGCGACTGGGTCACGAATGTCGAGGACACATTCTACTGCATCGGCACGGTTGCGGGGCCGCACCCCTATCCTGCCATGGTCCGCGATTTCCAGTCGATCATCGGCTGGGAGGCGAAAAGCCAGATCAAGCACGCCGAAGGCCGGATGCCCGACGTCCTGATCGCCTGTATCGGCGGCGGTTCGAACGCTATGGGCCTGTTCCACCCCTTCCTCGACGAGCCGGATGTCAAGATGATCGGTGTGGAGGCGGGCGGCAAGGGTGTCGATACCGACGAACACGCCGCCTCGCTGACCGGAGGGCGCCCCGGTGTGCTGCATGGCAACCGCACCTATTTGCTTCAAGACGATGACGGGCAGATCGTGGAAGCGCATTCCATCTCTGCTGGTCTCGATTATCCCGGCATCGGCCCGGAACATGCATGGCTCAAGGAAGCCGAGCGTGTCGAGTATGTCGCGATCAACGATGACGAAGCGCTGAAGGCGTTCCAGCTCTGTTGCGAGATGGAAGGCATCATCCCGGCCCTCGAACCCGCCCATGCCCTCGCGCATGTCATGAAGATCGCACCGGAGATGGACAAGAAAGACGTGATCGTCCTGAATATGTGCGGTCGCGGCGACAAGGATATCTTCACCGTAGCCGAAGCCCTCGGCATCGAAATCTGATGGCTCTTGTGGTGTCTGCTTCCGCACAAGGGGTAGACCCACACGGGTCCAGCCATTAGAACGCCACGCAATTAACCATAGCGGCCCCGCACCACCCGTGCAGCGCCCCCGGAAGGAATACCGCCCATGTCGCGCATCGACCAGCGCTTCGCGAAGCTGAAAGAAGAGAACCGCGCGGCGTTCGTCAGCTTTGTGATGGCGGGCGACCCGAAACCCGATGTCTTCGCCAAGCTGCTCAAGGGCCTACCAGGCGCAGGCGTGGATATCATCGAAGTCGGAATGCCCTTTACCGACCCGATGGCCGATGGCCCTGCGGTCCAGCTTGCGGGCCAACGCGCCCTTGCCGCCGGTCAGACGCTGAAGAAAACGCTCGGTGACATCGCCGATTTCCGCAAGGGCGACGACGAAACGCCCATCGTTCTGATGGGCTATTACAACCCGATCTTCAACCACGGTGTCGAGGCGTTCCTGAAAGACGCGAAGGATGCCGGGGTCGATGGCCTGATCGTCGTGGACCTGCCCCCCGAGGAAGATTCTGAACTCTGTATCCCCGCACGCGAGGCCGGTCTCGACTTTATCCGTCTCGCCACGCCGACGACCGATGAAAAACGCCTCCCGACAGTCCTCAAGAACACCTCCGGCTTCGTCTATTACGTCTCCATCACCGGCATAACGGGCGCGGGCAGTGCCGATACCGCCGCAGTGGACGATGCGATCAAGCGGATCAAGGCCAGCACCGACCTGCCCGTCGTCGTCGGTTTCGGCGTGAAGACCCCCGAACAAGGCGCGGACCTCGCGAAGGTCGCCGATGGCGTCGTGGTCGGCTCGGCCATAATCGACATCATCGTCGGAAAGCTCGACCGCAAGGGCGGCGCGAAGGTCGGTCTCGTCAAGAACGTCACGGCCTTCGTGAAATCATTGGCCGACGCTGTTCATTCTGCGCGTGGATGATACATTACGGCGTATGACTCACCGCACTGAACCTCGGACGCCGATGCAATGAACTGGATCACCAACTACGTTCGCCCCCGCATCGGCACCCTGCTGAACCGCCGCGAGACGCCGGACAATCTCTGGCTGAAATGCCCCGATTGCAGCCAGATGATCTTTCACCGCGAGCTCGCAGAGTCGCAGCAGGTCTGCCCCTATTGCGCTCACCACATGCGGATCTCGCCGCAGGCCAGGTTCGAGGCCCTCTTCGATAGTGGTGCGTTCAAGGAGATCACGCCGCCACAGCCGGTGAACGATCCCCTGCATTTCCGCGACGAGAAACGCTACACTGACCGCCTGAAGGAAGCCCGCAAGGCCACGGGCCGCATGGACGCGATCCTGATCGGCAAAGGCGATATCCTCGGCGTGAAAGCCGTCGCCGCAGCCTCCGATTTCTCCTTCATGGCCGGGTCCATGGGCGTGGCGGCAGGGGATGCGATTCTCGCCGGAGCCAAGGCCGCAGTGGACGAGAACGCGCCCTTCATCATGTTCTCGGCGGCGGGCGGCGCGCGGATGCAAGAAGGCATTCTCTCCCTGATGCAGATGCCCCGTACGACCATCGCTGTGCAGATGCTCCGCGAGGCGCGCCTGCCTTACATTTCTGTCTTCACGCACCCGACCACGGGCGGCGTAACAGCCTCCTACGCCATGCTCGGCGATGTGCAGATTTCCGAACCCGAAGCCCTGATCTGCTTCGCCGGTCCTCGCGTGATCGAACAGACGATCCGCGAGAAACTGCCCGAAGGCTTCCAGCGCGCAGAATACCTGCTGGAACACGGGATGCTCGATATGGTCATTGACCGCCGCAAGATGTCGATGGAGATCGGGCGGTTGCTGCGCCTACTCCTTAAACTGCCCGCCCATAAGGAGGCCCTGCCTGCCCCTTCCGAACCTGCGACCGACAACACGCACCCGCTCGCTCCCGACGCAGTCTGAGACGATGAGCGCCGTCGCCCATAGTGATGCAATCCTCGAGCGGTTGCTTGAATTGCATCCGAAGATCATCGATCTGTCACTCGACCGCATGACGCGACTGCTGGATCGTCTCGGCAATCCCGAGCGGTCGCTGCCCCCGGTCATCCATATCGCCGGAACGAACGGCAAGGGATCGACCGGCGCGTTCCTGCGCGCGGGGCTGGAGGCGGCGGGAAAGTCCGTGCACGCCTACACCTCCCCCCATCTCGCCCGTTTCCACGAACGCATCCGGCTGAATGGCGAATTGATCGCCGAAAGCGCGCTGGCCGAATTGCTGGAGGAATGCGAGGCCGTGAACAGCGGCGAAGCCATCACCTTCTTCGAAGTTACGACCGTCGCCGCCCTCCTCGCCTTTTCCCGCAACCCGGCCGATTACTGTATCCTCGAAGTCGGATTGGGGGGCCGCCTCGACGCAACCAACGTGATCGACGACCCAGCCTTGACGATCATCACCCCTGTCTCCCTCGACCACCAATCCTATCTCGGCGACACATTGGCGGGTATCGCGGGTGAGAAAGCCGGGATCATCAAACCCGGTATCCCGGTGGTCGTCGGACGGCAAGAGGAAGACGCGCTCAAGGTCATCGCCGAACGCGCGGCCCGCGCCAAGGCCATGGTTCATGCTTTCGGGGCGGACTGGTCAGTGCGGCGCGAGGCGAACGGCTTCTCGGTACAATATCCCGACGGCCTGATCGACCTACCCCGCCCTGTTCTACCGGGCGAGCATCAGCTCGAAAATGCAGGTGCGGCCATCATGGCCCTCGCCCTCCTCGGCTATGACGACGAGAAGACCGCCACCGCCGCCGTTACCACCGCCGAATGGCCCGCCCGGATGCAGCGGTTGCGCAACGGTCCGCTCTTCGACATTGCGCCGGGAGGGTCCGAACTCTGGCTCGATGGCGGTCACAACCCGGCTGCGGGCGAAGCCATCGCCTCCCTGATCGCCGACATGGAAGAACAATCGCCAAAGCCGTTCCACATGATCTGCGGAATGCTCAACACCAAAGACCCGATCGGCTATCTGGAGCCCTTCCACGGCCTCGTGCGCCGCGTCTACTGCGTCTCCATCCCCGGAGAAACCGCCACGCTCGATGCCGAAGACCTGATGGATGCCGCCCTCGATGCCGATCTCGACGCGGTTGCCGTCGAAGACGTGGCCACGGCCATGCGCCTGATCGCGGGCGAAGAAAGCAACGATCTGGAGCCACCGCGCATCCTCATCTGCGGCTCGCTCTATCTTGCCGGACGCATCCTGCGCGAGAACGGGTAGGACGTAGCGAGGCTTTGCGCAGTGTTAGTTTTTCGCTGCGACGACGATGCGATATGGCAGAGACAGCGGTGACGGATGACGGGCTGGGCGCGTTGACAGGATTGCGGAAACTGCGGCAGCTCAATCTAAAGGAAACGCTGGTGACAGGGCGCGGGTTTGCCGCCTATGCGGAGCGCAAATACCCGCGCAAGATCCGTCTGGAAGGTGCGCCGGTGAATGACGAGGGCATGGAACAGATTGCCGGGATGACCTCGCTCGCGAGTCTGTGTGCCCCGACAGGGCATTGCACTATACTGGACCGAAGCAAGACGCAGGAGTGGCTGGACGAAAACGTCCGTTAGAACTACGTCGCCGCCTGCCTACCGCTCGAAAGCGCAACGTCTCTCGGGCTTTGCGAAACATGATCGCTGTGGTCAGACCGCCCCCAACGCCCGCGCGAACATCGCCGGATCGACATTGCCCCCCGAGGCCGTCACGATCACCGGCCCCTCATCCAGCGCCTCGCCCTGGAACAACGCAGCGGCGAGGGCCGTCGCGCCTCCCGGTTCTAACACGATCTTCAGCCATTGCCACGCGAGACTCATCGCTCGCAGGGCGTCCTCGTCGCTGACCGCCAAGCCCGGACCGAACAGCCGCTTGCCGACCGAAAATGTCAGCTTCCCTGGCTTCGGCGTCAGGATCGCGTCCTGAACCGAGACGCCCGCCCCGTCGTTCGACAGGCGCTTTCCTTCCGCCAGAGAGCGCCCGAAATCCTCGAAACCAACCGGCTCCACGGGCCGCACCCGCAACTCCGGCGCATCCCGCTCCAGCGCCAGTGCAATCCCCGAGGACAGCCCACCACCACCACAGCAGGTCAGCATTGTCCCCTGATCGACGCCCAACTCCCGTGTCTGTTTCGCGATCTCCAGCCCGCAGGTTCCCTGCCCCGCAATCACGAACGGATCATCGAAGGGCGGCACGAGGATCGCACCTCGTTCCTCCGCCAATCCCAGACTGATCGCATAACGATCCTCCGTCATCCGGTCGTAGAAGACGATATCGGCCCCATACGCGCGCGTGGCGTCCACCTTTGTCTCGGGCGCGTCGGAGGGCATGACGATTGTGGCTGGAACGTCGAGGATCTTGCAGGACAGCGCCACGCCCTGTGCGTGATTGCCCGACGACGAGGCCACTACCCCGCGTCCACGCTCGGCATCCGACATCGCAGAAATCCGGTTCCATGCCCCACGAAACTTGAACGACCCCGTGCGTTGCAGACATTCCGCCTTCACCAGCACACGCCGCCCCGCAATCGCATCGATCTGCGGCACATTCAGCATCGGTGTCACCACCGCCTGCCCCGCCAGCCGCGCCCGTGCGGCGATGATATCGTCATAAGTCATGGCGCGTGATTACCGAAAGTTTCGCCTCAGCACACGCAAAAGGTCAATGTCGCGAGCTGCAGACAAGACAGCGCTGCTCTGCATCGGTCCGTTATCGTGTTGTGACCTACCCCCGGAACAGGGTAGGAAGCGGCTGTTCAACAGGCAATGGCGACATCTCCCATGAAAATGCGCGACACATTCATCAAGCCGATGCATCCCGAAGGCCTCAGGTTCGTTGCCATTTTCGCAGCCATCAGCGTTGCCCTCTTTTTCCTTTCCCCCATTCTGGGCTGGATCGGCGTGGGGTTGACGATCTGGTGCTACTATTTCTTCCGCGACCCGAGGCGGGCGACCCCGACACGCGAGGGGCTGATCGTCAGCCCTGCCGATGGCGTCGTCTCGCTGATCGAGAAAACAGTGCCCCCGCCCGAACTCGGGATGCCGGACGTTGCCCTGACCCGCGTGAGCGTTTTCATGAGCGTCTTCAACTGCCATGTGAACCGCGTCCCGATTGGCGGCAAGGTCGTCGCCATCGGCTATCGGCCCGGCAAGTTCTTCAATGCATCGCTGGACAAGGCGAGCACCGACAACGAGCGCAACAGCCTGTGCATCGAGATGGCGGATGGACGGCAGATCGCCGTCGTCCAGATCGCAGGGCTCGTTGCACGGCGGATCGTCTGTTTCGTCTCGGAAGGGCAAGCAATGGAGACCGGGGAACGCTTCGGGTTGATCCGGTTCGGTTCCCGGCTGGATGTCTATCTGCCCGAGGGGGTGCATCCCATGGTCACTCTCGGGCAAACCATGATTGCCGGTGAGACTGTTCTGGCGGATCTTGCTTCCGGTGAACCCGCCCGTTCAGCTCGCACGGATTGAGGAATGCCAAAATCCTCATCCGATATCCGCATCTTTCATCTGCTGCCGAACCTGCTGACCATCGCCGCCATTTGCGCGGGTCTCACTGCGATCCGCTTCGGGTACGAAGACAGGTTCGAGATGGCCGTCCGCCTCATTCTGGTGGCTTGCGTTCTGGATGGTCTTGACGGGCGGCTCGCGCGGATGATGAACTGCCCGACACCTTTAGGCGCAGAGCTGGATTCTTTGGCCGACTTCCTCAATTTCGGCGTGGCCCCAGTCTTGGTTCTGCATAGCTGGGTATTGCAGGATTTTCGCAACGCGGGCTGGATCGCGGTTCTCTGCTACACGATTTGCGCCGTTCTGCGATTGGCGCGATTCAATGTCAGCAGCCGGGAAGAAACCGATGGAGGCAAAAGCGATTTCTTCGTCGGTGTGCCCTCACCGGCGGGAGCCGTGATCGTCTTGCTGCCGATGGTCATTTCGTTCGTTTTCTCCGACCTGCCCTTGATGGCTCCCTGGGCCGTTGCGGCGTATATCTGTATCGTTGGGTTGCTGATGATCAGTCATATTCCGACTTACTCTTTCAAGAACCTGTCCATTGATCGCAGCAATGCAAAATACTTCCTGCTGGGCACGATTCTACTGGTAGCGGCTCTGCTGACATATCTATGGGCAACCCTTGCCCTGCTGACACTCGGCTATCTCGTCGGCCTCGTTTGGGCCATCTGGTCCAAGCGACCTTTCCGGAAGAATGGAGTCTGAAGTCTGCTTTTGGGAGCCTGTAGAAAGGTCAACGATCAGGTTATCGTCATGAAAGAGGGCTTCGGGACGATCCGAAGCCCTTTTCTGTTGCACAGGTCGAGCAATTTACTCTGGTCGTTACTGCTGGAGCATAACCTCATGCGCCGCTGGTCCCAGCCGCGCTTCGAGGGCACCGCGCATCTTCTTGAGCGCCTGCGTTTCCAACTGGCGCACTCGTTCCTTTGACAGTCCAAGCTGCCCGCCCAAGGCCTCCAATGTGGAAGGATCTTCCGACAGCTTGCGTTCGGTGATGATCATCCGCTCACGGTCGGTCAGCACGGTAAGGGCATTGGTGATCCAGCTATGGGTCCGGGCGGTATCTTCTTCTTCCACCGCAAAATCGCTGGAGATCGGCGCATCGTCTTCAATGGTCTCGACCCATTCGCGGCCCTCTTCGTCGCCCTGCGGCGTGTTGAGCGAGAAATCGGTTCCGGCAAGGCGCGATTCCATCATCTCGACATCGTGAAGCGGTACACGCAGGGCAGTCGCGACGGCGCTGCGGGTATCATTACTCATCACCCCGAATTGACGCCCGTATTCGGCGGCTTCGCGTTCTTTCTCGGCGCGAACGCGACGCAGATTGAAGAACAGCGATTTCTGTGAGGAGGTGGACCCGGTCCGCACAAGCGACCAGTTCCGCATAACGTAATCCTGGATCGACGCCTTGATCCACCAGACCGCGTAGGTAGAGAACCGCACACCGCGATCCGGGTCGAAGCGCTCGGCGGCTTTCATCAGGCCAATCGCACCTTCCTGAATCAGATCGCCCATGGGCGCGCCATAGCGGCGATATTTCGACGCCATGGAGATCGCGAGGCGCATGTAGGCGTTGGTAAGCTGGTGCAACGCCTCGACATCGTCCTCATCACGCCACCGGCGAGCGAGGCTCAACTCCGTCTCAGCGTCCAGCATTGCTGTGGACATGGCTGTGGAAATGACCTTGCGATCTTCGACACTCGGGCGGGTGGACTCGGCCATGACACAAACTCCGCAATTTCACAGATGAATGACTTGTAAATTTCTAAGCGCTGCCACGCATGGAAAGTTCCGTTGACCCTTGAAGTTTTTCCTTCACGCTCCACCACGGAGCCGTGTCCCATCTCCGTACAGTGGCTCAACGCACTGAAATCAAGCGGGAACCTCTTTTCCCGCATAATCGAAGATTTTCCCGCCCGCCTCAGGTCCGATCCCGTCGAGCGTTGTCAGCATCCCCGCGACGGATCTTTGCGGCGTGAACAGTTTGCCCTCTGGAACGCCCTGCCGGAACGGCTCGGACAAGCCCGTTTCCACCGTTCCGGGGTGCAGCCCAATGAACAGGGCATCCTTGTTCACTCGAGCCAACTCGATAGAAAACGTGCGGATCATCATGTTCAGTGCAGCCTTCGAGGCACGATAGGAGACCCAGCCCCCAAGCCGGTTATCCGAAATGCTGCCAACCCGCGCGGACAGCGCCGCAAGCGCAGTTTTCCGGTCTTTGGCCAAGGCGGGCAGCACATGCTTCGCGATCAGGGTCGGGGCGATGGTGTTCACCTTGAGCACCGTGCCCATCGCCTTGGCATCCGCATGACGCCACGTCTTCTCGGGCGCGATCCCGTCGCCATGCAGGATGCCCAGCGCGATGATGGCGAGGTGCAGCGGTCCCTCTTCCGTCATCGCCGATACCGCCGCATCTAGCGCCTCCTCATCCAGCGGGTCGCAAGAATGAGCACACACTTTATCAGAGGCGAACTCCGGCGACCCCCGCGATACCGCATGGACGCGCTCGACCCCGTCCTCCGCCGCCAAGGCCTCGACGAAAGCCGCGCCGATGCCGCCGCTCGCACCGAAGACCGCCGCATTCAGGCCCGTTCCGAAACTTTCTAATCCCATGCACGGCAGGTATGGCGTGCGCGCGCCGCGTCAATGATCGTTCGTGATGACCGACCTCATGAAACATGACTGGTCCCGATGCCCGACATCGTTCACCATGACCGGCAAAAGGAGCGTTCCATGGCCTATACCCTCTTTCTCGGCGATGCCGCCTATTCGAGCTGGTCCCTACGCGGCTGGCTGTTTCTCGATGCCTTCGATATCCCGTTTCGCCCCGCATGGGTGCCGATGTATACGGATGCCTTCACCGACATGCAGGCGCGCAATGCTCCGGCCCGCACGGTTCCGGCGCTGGAGATCGACGGAGAGGGCGCGCTCGTCTGGGAAAGCCTCGCCATCGCGGAAACCCTCGCAGAACGGCATCCCGAGGCAGGCCATTGGCCGCAGGACGTGGCCGCACGGGCAGTCGCAAGGTCGCTGGCCGGAGAGATGCACGCCGGATTCCGCGCCCTGCGCGACCGCCCCTCGATGAACCTGCGTCGCATCTATGACGGGTTCGAGCCAACCGAGGCCGAGAGCGCAGATGCCGCGCGGGTACAGGAACTCTGGTCCTGGGCGTTGGAGAAGTTCGGCGGCCCGTATCTCGGCGGCACGTCCTTCGGCGCGGTGGACGCCATGTTCGCCCCCGTCGCCACGCGCTTTGTCACTTATGGCTTTGCGCTCGATACACCTGCCGAAGCATATGTGAAAACGATCTACGCCCACCCCTCCTTCCGCCGCTGGCACGCCATTGCCGACGCAGACCCGCGTGTCGTCACGCGCTACGATCTCGATCTGCCGAGCCGGGGGCCGAAAGACGCCCCGCGACCAGCCCCGCTGTCGGCTGAGCGCTACACGGGCGATGCATCCGACGCCATCAACCCCGCCTGCCCCTATTCCGGCAAGCCGGTACAGGCAGACAGCCTTGCGCAGATCGATGGCCGGATCATCGGCTTCTGCAATCCTCTCTGCCGCGATAAATCAGTGGTCGATGCCGCCGCATGGCCCGCCTTAATGGCGCTGTTGGGCGACACGACTTGAAACCGCGCGCCGTCGCACGATCTTCTTCGGGAACCTTCCCCGGAGAGATCACCCGTGTTCGATAGCCTGACCCGCCTGTTCCGCAGCGAAGAAACCGCACCGGAGCGCGAAATCGCTGGCTCGCTCGCCCTTGCCGCCCTGCTCGTCGAGGCCGCCCGCCGCGACGACGACTACGCCCCGGCGGAACGCACCGCGATCCTGCGTATCCTGATGCGCGAGGATGGCGTGGAAGAGAACGATGCCGAGACCTTGCTCCAGCAAGCGGAAAAGGCGCAGGATGAAGCAGTGGATGTGTTCCGCTTTACCCATGCCCTGAAGGAAGCGACGCCGTTCGAGGATCGGGTCAGCATCCTCGAAGACCTGTGGGACGTGATCCTCACCGATGGCGAGCGCGCCTATGAGGAAGACCATCTGGTGCGCAAAGTCTGCGGCCTGCTCGGCATCCCCGACCGCGATAGCGGGCTGGCTCGGGCGCGCGTAGAGGCGCGGCAGGGCTGACCCTACCCCGGCGCGATAGAGTTTCGCCTAAGCTTAACCGCGCAGCATCCGGGCGACCTCGACCGCATAATAGGTGAGAATGCCATCGCATCCTGCACGGCGGAAGGCCATGAGGCTCTCTACGATGGCCTTCTCGCGGTCGATCCAACCGTTTGCCGCCGCCGCCTCGATCATCGCGTATTCGCCGCTGACCTGATAGGCGTAGGTCGGCACGCGGAACGTCTGTTTCACTCTCTGGCAGATATCGAGATAGGCCAGCCCCGGCTTGACCATCACCATATCCGCGCCTTCGGCCAGATCGAGCGCCACTTCACGCAGTGCCTCGTCGGTGTTTCCGGCATCCATCTGATAGGTTTTCTTGTCGCCCTTCAGGGTCGCATCCGCGCCCACCGCCTCTCGGAAGGGGCCGTAGAAGGAGGAAGCGTATTTGGCGGCATAGGAGAGGAGCAGCACATCCTGATGCCCTGCCCCCTCCAGCGCATCGCGAAGCGCACCGATGCGGCCATCCATCATGTCGGACGGGCCGATGACATTCGCCCCGGCCTCCGCCTGAACAAGCGCCTGCCTGACCAATGCCTCAACGCTCTCGTCATTGACGATAATGCCGTCGCGGACGATGCCGTCATGGCCCGTGGCGCTGTAGGGATCGAGGGCGACGTCTTCCATGACACCGATATCCGGCACCGCCGCCTTGATCGCGCGGGTGGCACGGCATACGAGATTGTCGGGGTTCCAAGCCTCCGCGCAATCCTCCGTGCGCAGCGAGCGGTCGATATTCGGGAACAGGGCAATGCAGGGGATGCCCAGATCGGCAGCTTCGCGCGCGCGCTCGACCGCGATATCGATGCTGATGCGGTCCACGCCGGGCATCGGGCCGACCGGCTCGACCCTGCCCTCGCCCTCGACCACGAAGATCGGCCAGATGAAATCGGCGGCGTGGAGGGTCGTTTCGCGCACCAGATCGCGCGACCACGGTGCCTGCCGCGTCCGGCGCATCCGTGTGCGCGGAAATTCCGGCGATCCAAAATCCATGTGTCGTCCCCTGTTTCAATCCTATCGAGCGTATGTCTTTAAATTTGTCAACAATTGCCCCCGACGTCTCTTACCCGCCATTAAGGCTCTGTGGCTAGGTTTCCCCCATACGCGCTGCAATGCCTCTAGCATCCTTCTTGCAGTGTGCGTCACGAGTTCGGGGAATATCATGCGAAAATCGCTCGCCATTGCTCTTCTGATGCTGCCATCGGCCTGTGCCAGCGTCGGCGACGTCGCACCGATGCAGCCGCGCCATGCCATTCCCGGCGCGATGAACGCACACGCCGTGCTTCAGGCGCATACCGCTCCCCGCGTAAAGGCCCCGACCCTGCGCGAGATGCTCAAGGGCGCCACGCAAGGAGGCTCCCAAACGTCCGAAAGCTGGCGCACCCGTGTCGATTACAGCGACCGGATCGACCGCCCGGACCTCGTCGCCCATGTCAGCCGCAATGCTGATATCGCACGCCCGGCCTATGCCACGCTGCAACGCAGTTTCGGGAC
This sequence comes from uncultured Neomegalonema sp., assembly GCA_938034615.1. GTDB lineage: Bacteria > Pseudomonadota > Alphaproteobacteria > Rhodobacterales > Rhodobacteraceae > JAHDDY01. The sequence goes on from CALHLW010000034.1 coordinate 37,653, forward strand.
CGGCGAGTTCCGCCCCTATCTCGGCGTTGGCATTGGCGAAACATCTTCGCGCTTCGATGCGGTCCAGCCCGGACAGGACGAAGGCTACACGGTATCAGGCGTGGTCGGCGGCGATATGCGCTTCACCGATGAGATCGGTGGCTACGTCCAATACGATTACGCCGTTGCCGATGAGAACCCCGCATTGGTTGACGACCGCGAGTCGCATGGCCTGCGGTTTGGCCTGAGCATTTCGCTGAACTGATTGACGCCCGGCTTCCAGGCCCATCGCGCGAACCTCGACAAACGAGGTATTCTTTGCGATTAGCCCTCAAGCCGCTAGATTACCGGTGATCCATTACTTTCACCGGATTCTTCATGCGCCTTTCCCAATGTCATAATTTCCATGATTTCCGCAGGCTGGCGCAGAAGCGGCTGCCGGGGCCGATCTTCAACTATATCGACGGCGCGGCGGATGACGAGGGAACCTATCGGCGAAACTCTGCGGCATTCGAGGATGTCGATCTGGTGCCGAACGTACTGGCCGGGGTGGAGGATATCGATCTGTCCGTCGAGGTGATGGGGCAGAAGCTGGCCCTGCCCTTCTATTGCTCGCCCACGGCACTGCAACGGCTGTTCCATCATGACGGCGAGAATGCAGTCGCGGCGGCAGCGGCGAAGTTCGGGACGATGTTCGGGGTGTCGTCGCTGGGGACGACCAGCCTCGCCGAAGTGCGGAAGAAATACGACAATCCGCAATGCTACCAGTTCTACTTCCACAAGGACCGGGGCCTGAACCGCGCGATGATGGAGAGCGCGAAGGAGGCCGGGGTCGAGGTGATGATGCTGACCGTGGACTCGATCACGGGCGGCAATCGCGAGCGTGATCTGCGCACGGGGTTTTCCATTCCGTTCCGATTGACGCTCGGGGGGATGTTCGAGTTCGCGCGCAAACCCGCATGGGGGATCAACTACGTCACCCATGAAAAATTCGCCCTGCCGCAACTGGACGACCATGTGGATATGAGTGGGGGTGCCATTTCCATCGGGCGGTATTTCACCGAGATGCTCGATCCGTCGATGACGTGGGACGACGTGGCGGAGATGGTGGATTTCTGGGGCGGGCAGTATTGCCTCAAGGGGATCATGTCTGCGGCGGATGCCCGGCGGGCCGTGGATATCGGTTGTACCGGGATCGTCTTGTCGAATCATGGCGGACGGCAGCTCGACGGCTCGCGCTCGGGGTTCGACCAGCTTGGTGAGATCGTGGATGCGGTGGGCGGCGAGATCGATGTGATGATGGATGGCGGCGTGCAGCGGGGGACGCATGTGCTCAAAGCGCTGTCGATGGGGGCCAAGGCCGTTGGGATCGGGCGCGGCTATCTCTATCCGCTGGCCGCCGCCGGGCAACCGGGGGTCGAACGGGCGCTGGGGCTGATGAAGACGGAGCTGGAGCGGGATATGCGGTTGATGGGATGCCGGTCGGTCGCGGAGTTGTCGCGGGACAATCTGCGGTTCCGGGGCACGATGGCGGGGTAAGGGAACAGGGTTATGCCAGAACGACCATCTGTGCCGCCTTCGGGTGCGGGTGCGCTTGATTGACCGGCACGAGCGGCGGATCGTAGATCGTCTCGCAGGCGACAGTGTCGCGACCGGTTGGGCCGATCCATGCGATGAAATGGTCCGTTTTCCCGGATGCCTCGTCCACAAATGGCAGGATCAGCCGTTCGAACCGGGCATATAGTCCTTTGAAAATACCGGCACCGATCAACGAATAGACGGGACGATGCGTTCTCTCGGCCTCGAAATAGGGTTGCAGAACGACGTCATGGGCATCGACGGGAACTACGTCCTCCAAGTACCCGCTCGCGTAATAGTTTCCGATGTTTCTGGCGACATTGTTGCCATGCAACTTGATGTAGAGGCGTTTTTCACCCTCATGCAGTTCGAGGATGACGATATCACTCGACCACCGGCGCAGAACGGCGGGGTCGAGCGCATCGCCCGACGGTACCGGCTTGTCCCCACAAGCCATTTCCCAGTACGCAAGAAGGCTCCGGGCTTGATCGGGAAGACTGACGCTCATAAGCCTCACTTCGCAAACAGTCGTTTCATCCTGTTCCCGAAGGTTAGACCATCAAGGTAGGTACTTCGTTAGCATGCCGTATGAAATCTAAAGCCCGTAGACGTATTCCGGCAGCCACAGCGCGATTTGGGGGAAAATCATGATGAGGGCCAGCGCGACGATCATCACCATCACGAAGGGAATGATGGAGATGTAGATGTCCCGCAGGGTCACTTCCGGCGGAGCCATGGCGCGCATGAGGAACAGATTATAGCCGAAAGGCGGGGTCATATACGCGATCTGGGTCGTGATCGTGTAGAGGACGCCGTACCAGATAAGATCGAATTCCAGCGCCTTGACCAACGGCACGTAGAGCGGCGCGACGATGACCAGCATGGCGGTATCGTCGAGGAACGTGCCCATCACGAGGAACGACAACTGCATCAGGATCAGGATTGTCCAGGGGTCAAGGCCGAGCTGATCGGTGAACAGGTTCTCGATGGCCTTCACGGCCCCCAGCCCGTCGAACACCGCGCCAAAGCCCAGCGC
>CALHLW010000035.1 GCA_938034615.1 uncultured Neomegalonema sp.
GGTCGGTTTGTGCTTGCCGCGCAGGCGCGCCGCGATCACCGAGGCCAGACGCCCGAGAACGATGCCGGATGCGTCGATGACGATCCATTCCTTCTCGATGTCGGACGGCGTTGCTGTAAAGGTCTTCATGTCAGTCCCGTCTGTGGGGTTCGGTTTTATGGCGGGCTAATCGCCCTTCCCCCGGTCAGAGTCAAGCGATTTCGATGCGAAAAAGCGTGACGGAATAGCGTTGTAGGAATGTGGTAAAATGATACCCCAATTTTGCGCGATGTTCTGTCGAGAATTTGCTTGCGGCCATCCGAGGACGCTCGCAGAGTATCGATTCAATATCGTGAGCGGATAATCGGACCTGTCATTCCGTGACTTGATCGCGGACTCCATCTCACAGCACTTGCTGAACCATGGACCCCGCGACCAAGTCGCACGGTGACAATGCAAGGGGAACGATCCTTCGCTCACGGGTTTCGGGAGACGGACCAGTGCTGGAACAGCTCGGAGAGATCGAGATCGGATTCCTGTTGGTACAGGGGTTTCCGCTCGTGTGCCTGAGTTCGGCGCTCGATGCCCTGCGCCATGCGAACGGCTATGCGGAAGCCCCGCGCTATCGCTATCGCACCTATGCGCTGGGCGGAGGAGTGGTCGAAGCGTCGAACCGATTGGAAATTCAGGCCGGAGCAGATATCGGCGACGGCGACCCTGCGATGCTGTTCGTTTGCGCTGGCAGCGAGTTTCCGACGGCGGAAGCGCATCATCCGAGGGTGCAGGCATGGCTGCGCAAGATGGCGAGCCGGGGTGTGCCGTTGGGCGGGATTTCCGCCGGGAGCCATATTCTGGCCAAGGCGGGGCTGCTGGACGGGTATCGCTGTGCGCTGCACTGGTACGATGCGGGGGTGTTTCGCGAGACCTTCCCGGATATCGACGTGACGGATCAACTCTTCTGCATCGACCGGGATCGGCTGACCTGTTCGGGGGGCGCAGCGACGATCGATATGATGCTACGGATCATCGATGACGATCTGGGCGGACGGGTCGCCTCGAAGACCGCCGAAATGATGCAGGTGGAGCGCGTGCGTTCGACCGTGGACCGGCAGGCGAGCGCGTCGCTGTACAAGGCCAAGGCTCGTTCCGCTCCGCTGGCCAAGGCCATCGAAACGATGGAGGGCAATCTGGACCAGCCCGTCTCGATGATCGACCTGTCGCAGACTATCGGGCTGACCCGGCGGCAATTGCATCGGTTGTTCCGGCAATATACCGGCGAGACGCCGACGGATTTCTACCGCGACATGCGCCTGCGCCATGCACGGGCGCTGCTGCACGGAACGCCGTCGAAGATCATCGATGTGGCGGCGGCGACAGGGTTCGGCTCGCACTCGCATTTCACGAAGGTGTACCGTGAGCGGTTCGGGATTTCACCGCTGAAGGATCGGCACAGCGATTTGTGAAGACCCTCGGATGCCAGTTCGCGATCCCGATGACTATGGAATTTTAGATTTCTCCAGCCACCTATACCGTGTTCGAGAAATGAATCGGGAGGGAATCGATGCGTAGAATCATCATTGCATCGTTGATGGCGACGATGGTGCTGTCCGGATGCCAGAGTTCGGGCGGGCGGGCCAGTGTGGCTCCTCCGTCTTCCCCGGCGACGCCGTATCGGATCAGCGACAACGAGGTGCAAAAGGCGCGCTCACTGCATGAGAAGGCGCTGAAATCTGGCCTCGTCTACAGCGAGACCGAGAACCCCTTCGCAACGCAATATCTCAATCGCGTCGTCGCGAATATTTCAACCCAGCGCCCCCCTGGTGCCGTACCGTTACAAGGCTTCATCGTAAAGGATGACGATGTGAACGCCTTCACGACGGGTACAGGCTATCTCTATTTCAATCGCGGTCTGCTCGCCGCCCTCCAGAACGAGGCGCAACTGGCGATGATCGTCGGCCACGAAGCCGCGCATGTCGATGCGGGTCATCTGGCGCAAAGCAATGCCGACGAGACCACCATCGACACCCTGACAACGCTCGGGGCAGCCATATTGCAAGGCACCGGGGTCGGCGGTCTGGCAGGCACCATCGGTGAACTGGGTGTCGGTCTGGCGGGTAAACGAGCCAGCGCGTATTTCAGTCAGGGCCACGAACTCGAAGCGGATGATATCGGCCTCGGCTATGCGATCCGCGCAGGGTATGACGGTCAGCAGGCGGCGACGACCTTTCGCGTCCTGACCATGGCAAACGGACAGCGGGGGCGCCTCGCTGAATTCTTCGGCTCTCACCCCAACAGCGAAGGTCGGTTGCGGACAATCGCCGCCAAAGCGGCGGCCACGGGGCAACGCGGCGGTATCGTCGGTGCAGAGGATTATGCGCGATTGCTCACAGCGCTGCGCGCGCAACAATAGCCTCTTTCCTTACGCGAAGCGGTCGGTGATCGGTGTCCATGTCACCCGGTCACCGAATCCGACCCCCGCATCCGGCGCGACGAGGGCGATCCCGTCGGCTTGCGATAGCCGAGAGATAGTGCCAGTCGCCTCCGACTGCATGTCGAGCGTCGGTATCTCTCCGGCCCCAACGACCCGCACGAGAGGATAAGTCGCGACCCCGTCGGTGGGGGGCAGCGTGAAGGCTGCGATGCCTACTCGTGGAACGGCGCGCGAATGACGGATACCAGCGCGACGGCGCAGCACCGGCCACCCCAGCACGGCCATCGCGGTCAGGCCAGCCACCGGCTCCTCCGGTAGCAATAGGATCGTCGTCTCGCCGAGGATCGCCAGTGTGACGCCACCTCCCGGTCGCATCGCGATTCCGTCGAGGATGATCCGCCCGCCCATCCCGAGGACGATATCGGCCATGCCGCCCCGGTCGAAGGCAACGATCACATCGTTTTCCTCCGATGCGGCGCGTAACGTCTTGGTCATCGCCGTCACCGTTATGGAACCGAGATCCTGTCGCGCGATCCACCGTCGATCAAGCGCGGCCATCAGCGTAGCGCGACCCGGTCCGCCATTGCCTTCCAGCTTGCCGGTACAGGCCGAAACAACCGCAACCCTCAAGGCGCGCCGCACCTTTACACCGGTACATCCGGCCATCGTCAGCCCTGCAAGATCACGAACATCGAGCGGGCGGTCCGGCTCCGCAATCGTGTTGCCACACCGGGCGCGAGCGCCGCGCACCGCGATGGTGTCATGGCTGTCGGTCAAGCTGTCGAGAATCACGTAGTCGCCCTCAATACGCACCGCATCGACGCTGACAACCCTGTCGAGTTGCGGCGGCACGGGTGCTCCGGCGGTGATCCTCACCGCTTCACGCGATGGCGGAGAATCTTTCACTGCCAGATTGCGCGCCACCGCGATCCGCGCTGTCAGCCGCAACCGCCATGGGCCGTCGCCCCGGCAAGCCCTTTCCGCAAAAGCGAATCCATCGACTGTGGCGCTGTTCCGCGCAGGGATATCGGCGTCGGCCCGCACACGTTCGCTCAAGACGCGGTCATGGCAGGTGCCAAGCGGGACTGTCCGCGTGGCCAATGCGGGTAACCGTGCCACGACATCGAGCGCGAGCCGGATCGCACGGTCCGGTCCGGGGCGGCTGTCGGACAATTCCAGCATAGTGGCTTCGCTCAGAGCGGCAGGGCTGGCAAGGGGCATCGGGGCGTGTCCTTTTCCGAGGGTCTTCGGAAAGAAGACGGGTCACGATGGGGGCAGTTCACGCCCTCACGAAACCGTTATCTGAATTCAGCCTTGCAACGTCTTCGCAAGCGCGGAAAGGCGCGATGCCGGGAGTGCCCCGACGATGCCGAGCGCAAGGCCCCGCTCCCGCCAGAACGCACCCTGCAAACCATCCCGCGCGCCCTGCACCGGAAATACACCCTCCTCCGGTAATCCGGTCAGGCCATCCGCCCCGGCGATATAGAGACCGACGGGAGCCTGCTCGACCTCGAAATTGAACGCCGCGAGCCTCCGCCCAACCAACCAGCACAGCCGTCCGCCCAATAGCGTCGCACCATCGGGGGCAACGCGCTCGGGCAGGACGAAGGGAACCCGCGCCGCAATCCACGGCACCACCCGCGCTGCCTCGGACGCGGCGATATCGAGCGGTTTGTCGGCGGCGATGTAGGTCGCGAAATCCCCCAACACGGCATCGCGGAAATTCGCCTTTCCTGCACCGGAAGGCGACCGCATGAAAAATCCGATACCACCCAAGCAGGCCACTGCCCCCAACCCCGCAAACACCATCCGCCGCGAAGGCTGCACATTACGTTGTGGCCCGAAGAGACGTTGTTCAAGCTCGTCGCCGGGTTCGTTGGCCTCTCCGGCAAGACGCAGCAAGGCATCGTTGCGGCGAATATCCACCGCATAGGCAAGGCAGGTCTCGCAAGACCGGATATGACGTTCGATATCCGCAGCCTCCTCACCCGCTTCCCCGTCAATCAGGGCATCGACGTCGATCATGCGCTCGCACTCACTCATTGCGCGCTCCCCTCCTGAACCGTTCTGGCGTCATCGGTGGCCAGCATCTCGCGCAAACATCGCCGTGCGCGATTGAGACGCGAACGGACGGTCCCCACCGGGATTTCCAATACCCCCGCAACTTCGCGATAGCTCATCTCTTCCACCACCACGAGCGCGAGGATTTCTGACAGATCGCGCGGCATCCGATCCATCGCCTGCATGGTGCGGGCGAGGGCTTCGGCGGATTCCAGCGCCGTATCCGTCGTCACCTGACCATCCGCCGCTGCTGGCAGCGAAGCGATATCCGTTTCCGTACTGACAATGCGAAGATGCGTGCGACGGGCGCGCAGCCGGTCGATGCAGAGGTTCCGCACTATCCGAAACATCCAGCCACGCGGATGACGCACGCCGCCCGGTGGCAGGCCCGCTCCGGCAATGCGCAGCCACGCATCCTGCACCGCATCCTCGGCTTCCTCGCGCTGACGCAGCAGCGTAAAGGCCAGCCGATAGAGGGCGGTCAGGTTCTCGCGGAACACGCGGTCGAGCGTGTGTTTGTCGTGGTCGGATCGCTGCATCGCTCCCTGCTTTCTGCTCCGCACCAGAGGGATCGCCGATAACGTTGAGCATCGAATTGCTCCAGGAGTGGGCATTTCGCAGCACACTTTAAACCAAACTGATCGACGATCACTTTAATGTCGCATGGGGAAGACGGGGGCAGACCTCGCAAGTTCGCGATGTCACGAGACTGTGACGATAACCGCTTTTCCGAATAATGACTGTCCGGAACAGGATGGAAAAGGCCAAAAGAACCAGACAGTTCGCCCCATGGTTGTTGAACCTGCGCCACAGGTTAACTTTTTCGCGTATAGACCACTCTTAGAACCGTTCTGCGATGATACAATTATCCTCTGGAATCGTTAACGGAGAACCGAGATGAGATTCGCATGGACTGTTCTGGTGTTGGGTATGTTTGGTTCGAGTGCCGCCTTGGCGGATGGATTGGAATGTCAGGCAAACATAATCTACGGTGATAACCCCACGGTGCGCGATGTCGCGACGGGCGAGAGCGTCCTTATCGTGCCAGAACCCTATCTTCAGCGCACGCAGGTCTTCCTCGATTATGGCGTCAACCTCGGCGGCAGCGGCGGATACTCACCGATCCCGGCGACGGCGACCACCTATGAGCCTGCTCCCTACACGCCGCCGGCTGCTCCCTATATACCCCCGGCTGAGCCTTATGCTCCCGAGAGACCGGAGCCACCGACGATGCCCGCAACCCCGTCCAACTTCCTCGACGGCACGAGCTGGCGGCTGCAGACCGTGAACGGCATGACCGTCACGGCTCCTGCAACGCTGAACTTTGAGGCAGGCGGGCGCTATGGCGGACGCGCGGCCTGTAACGTCTATGGCGGTGACGTGACGCCCTTCACGAACTTTGCGATTAACTTTGCGGGGCCGGTTGCAACCCGAGCGACGTGTCCTCAACAAAACGAGGAAAGTGCGCTGTTCAACGCCTATCAGGCCGCAACCGATTTCCGCCCCGGACGTGAGGGCGATACGCTCGCCCTGCTCGGTGCGGGCGGCGTGACGCTGGCGACCTTCGTGCGGGACGGCGACGTACCGGGCCAGACCGGTGCCTCAATCGTCGGCAGCTATTCCGTTGCGGGCGTCCTCGTCGGCGGATCGTTCCAGACGGATTCGGGTTTCGGAATGCCAACGATGGACTTCCTCGAAAACGGACAGTTCACGGCTTCGCTGGGATGCAACAACGCACGGGGAAGCTATACGCAATCCGGCGACAGTCTGACCTTCGGCCCTGCCGCAGTGACCAGACGGCTTTGCATCGTTCCCGCTCCGTTCGAGGGGCCGATCCTCGGCCACCTGCCGAATGTCACGATGGTTCAGGCCATCGGTGGCGGCATCAGCCTGCGTGATGCAAGTGGCACCGAGCTGATCCGCCTGACGCGCTGACACGCGATCCAATGCAATGAGACGATGCCGCCGCGATCCCTCGTGGCGGCATTCTCATGCGCTATCGATTGCCCTGCCCACATAAACCCGCTTATTGAGCGTGTCTTTTACGCGCAGGGAGTCAGCCGTGACCGATACGAAATCCGAGATCATCCTGCACAATTACCCCCAATCCCCGGTCGCGGAGAAGGCGCGCGTCGCCATCGGCATCAAGGGGCTGGCATGGCGTTCGGTCGAAATTCCACGCATTCCCCCAAAGCCGATGCTGACGATGCTCACCGGCGGCTATCGCCGCACGCCCGTCATGCAGATCGGCGCAGATATCTATTGCGACAGCCAGTGCATTATTCGGGAACTGGAGCGTCGCCATCCGTCACCGACTTTCTTCCCGACGGCAGAGTCCGGTTTGCTCTGGTGCCTCAGCCGCTGGACAGACGGTGCCCTCTTCGATCTGAGCGTCAAGATCGTACTCGGTTCGGCGGGCGAAGCACTGCCAGCAGACTTTGCGGAAGATCGTGGGCGGCTTTATTTGGGGCCGGACTGGGCGGCGGGTCTCAGGGCGGCGAACAGCGCCCTCCCCCATCTCGCATCCCAGATGCGAGCACCCTTGCATTGGTTGAACGAGCAACTCTGCGATGGTCGCCGATTCATATCAGGCGACGCCCCTGCGGCAATCGATGCCCAGCTTTTTCACGTCATCTGGTTCATCCGAGGCCGATGGGATAAAGGCCCGGCCTTCCTGTCCGAGCTCGCGGAGATCGAGCGATGGGAAACCAATGTCGCGGCAATCGGCCATGGCACGATGACCGATATGAGCGCAGAAGACGCCATCGCGAGCGCCAAGGCCAACGATCCGCTGCCTCTGGACGCGACCGATCCGCTCGATCCACAGGGGCTTGCGCCCGGCATGAACGTGACGATCTCGCCGGATCTCGACGGTGGTGAACAGCCAGTGGATGGCACCCTCGTCGGCGCGACGGTCGACACGATCACCGTTGAGCGCAGTGAATCCGATGTCGGGACGGTCCACGTCCACTTCCCCCGCGCCGGATATCGGGTGGACGTCGCGTAATCCGCTATCGGTGATCTGTGATGATCTTTTTGTCCCGAATCTCTGAGATTCGTCACCCCGCGACTTGATCGCGGGGTCCATGGTTCAGCATATGCTGCACGATGGATACCGCGGTCAAGCTGCGGTATAATAAGCGCTTTTTGGACTGCAGACTATCGGAGACTCGCGGACTGACGATCAATTTTCGCTGGATTACCTACCCATCAGTTCAGGGCGATAATCGCGACGTTCAGGAACGCTGCAAAGCCGATCCAGAGCAGATACGGCACGGTCAGCCAGAAGGCGGGCGCGGAGACCTTGCGGTACTCCTGCGCCATCAGGGCGACGAGCAGCCAGAAAGGGATGAGGACCAGCAATCCCCCAACCGGCCAGCGCATTCCGAAGAAGACGACCGACCACGCCATGTTCACCAGAAGCTGAAGGAAATGCAGCTTCAGGGCGCGCTTGACCGTCTCCGGCTCACGCCATCCTTCCCGCCAGACCAGCCATGCGGCAATGCTCATCGTGGTGAACAGGATTGTCCATGCAATCGGGAAAACGGCGTTCGGCGGGTTGAGAAACGGTTTCTCGAGCGACGGATACCACTCCACCAAGGCACCTTGTGTGGCCTGTCCACCAACGCCCGCGACAAGGAAAGACAGTACCAGAAAGACGACGAGGGTAATCGCGTTCTTCACGCTTTGCGGTCCGCTTCGCTGTTTCCGATGCGGGCACGCCAGTCGATCCCCTCGCCCTTTGCATCGGCTTCAAGATAGAGGCCGTCACAGGCCGTCTCGATCCGGGTTTCGACGGCCTCCAGGAACACTTCAGCCGGAAGGCCATGGTCGATAGGCTCCAGAAATTCGACCACCATCGTGCCGGAGGGACGCAACAAATCCGTCTTACCCCAGAACAGGCCCGTATTGAGGGAAACAGGTATACAGGGAAGATGCTCGAAGGTGTTGTAGAGCCGCCATGCACCCACTTTCCACGGCCTTTCCACCCCCGGCGGCACGCGGGTTCCCTGGGCGAAGATAACCATCTGACCGGGTTTCGCTTCTTGTTCGGCGATGAACTGCCGGTTCATGGAGGCGATAGCCGATGCCCCCTTGCCCCGCTTGACCAAGACGGTGCCAACGCGGGTCGCGTACCAACCAAGAAACGGCGCCCAGCGCAATTCCTGCTTCATCACGAATTTCGCCTGCGGCAGCGTGATTTGCAAGATCATCATGTCAGCGAAAGACTGGTGCTTGCAGATGAGGAGAGCTTCACCCTGCGGCACATTACCGCGAACCTCGACCTTCAGGCCGAGCAAGTTGCGCGCGACCCAGAAGACATGGCGAGAGTAGGCGCGCATCACCCAGTATGCGCCCTCCCGCGACCACATGCCAATGGGCAACAGACCGATCCCGTAGATCGCCATCGACACGTAGACCCAGATGTTGAAGATCAGCGACCGGACAAACAGCATCAGCCGCGCCGCCTCAGCGTCGCCAACACGGCCAGCCGCGCGGCCAGCAGAGCCACCAAAGCGCAGGTGAGAATGATTCCGAGCCACGCGAACGGCCAGTAATAGGGCGCATCAAGCATTGGCAGGGCCGCGCGTACGCTCGACAACGCGTCGAGGCCAACGAAAGCGGCCAGTGCAAGACCCGAACCGATCAACCCACCCAGCGCCCCGACCCAGAAAAAGCGTTTCTGATAGAGATTGGCAACGAATCGGTCTTCTGCCCCGGCCAGTCGCAATGCCTCGATGGTGCCCTTATGCGCCACCATGGCGATGGAGATAACGAGAAACACCGAGGCTGCGATGGCCAGTGCCGTCAGGCCCAGCGCCCACCATGACAGGTTGCCGATGGCCCGCGCCGCCTTTGCCGCCTTGCCCCTCCAGCGCCCGTGATCGTCGTAGATTGCGCCTGCCCCCGCCCCGTCAAGGCGGGCCTGCACGACCGTCGGGTCCGGTTCGTTCTCCGCATCGAGGGTCACAGCGACGATGCCCGGAGCAGGCAGCTCGCCAAGATCGGGAATGCCCCCAAACCACGGCGTCAGCAGATCGGCCACATCACGCTCGTTCAGCGCGCGGGCGTCGGTGATGCCTTCGGTATCGCGCAGGATATCGAGCACCAGCGAGGTGCGCCGTGCGCGATCATCCTCGTTCGCGTCAATGCGCACGGTCGCGGCCCCGGCCAACCCTTCGGTCCATGTTGAGGCTATGCGGGTCGTGGCAAGCGCACCCGCAAGGGCGAAACAGGCGAGAAACGCCATGGCGGCCACGATCAGGAGCATCAGCCCCCCGCTTGCGGCCTGAAACGGGATCAGCGCCCCCTTGCTGCGGATCGCGCTCATGCTGCGGCTCCCATTCCAGAGGCGACCGTGCCACCGCGCAGCGTCGTGATCGGCAGCTTGTATTGCTCGATCATCGCGAGGTCGTGGCTGGCGAAGAGGACAGTCTTGCCGAGACGGTTCATTTCCACGAACAACGCCATGATGCGCTCGGCCATGGCCGGATCGACGCTGCCGGTCGGCTCATCGGCGAGGATGATATCGGGTGAGGCAACAACGGCGCGAGCGATGGCGACGCGCTGTTTCTCACCACCCGACAGTTCGGGAGGCCGCACCTCCATCTTGTCGCCGAGACCCACCCATTGCAGCATCTCGGTCACATTATCGCGGTAGGCCGCTTCCCGTGCCCCCGCGACCGTCAGCGGCAGGGCTACGTTTTCGGCGGCGCTGAGATGATCGAGCAGGCGGAAATCCTGGAAGACCACCCCGATGCGACGGCGGAACCAGGCGATCTCGTCGCGCGTCAAGGTCGTCACGTCGCGACCGAACAGCGAGATACGACCCGAACTCGGCATCGCATCCAGATAGAGCAGGCGCAGGAGCGAACTTTTGCCCGCGCCGGATTCGCCGGTAATGAATTGAAACGACCCGGCGGGGATCTCCAGATCTACACTCTGGAGGACTTCCGGGCCGCGTTTGTAGCGGAACCCGACATTCTCGAACTGGATCAAGGCGTCACTCCCGACGTGATAGGCATCGTGGTAGGGCGGTTACGCTGCTCAACTTCGCAGAGCAAGGGGCTTGCGACAAGGTTTCCATGCCCGTTAATGTCCTTTTCGTGTGATCCATAATGAGACAGGTCATTTCGAGCGGCCTTTTAGCCCCGTCGGATAAGCCCCGGAGACTCCCCCGATGTCGCAGACAATCGTACTGAACTGCCCCAACTGCGCCACGCGGTTCAGCGCCCCGGCGGATAAATTCCTGCCGAATGGCCGACAGGTTCGCTGCTCGCAATGTCAGCATGTCTGGTTCAATGCGATCTCCAACAGCGAAAATACCATCGCGTCGTCCGACATGGCGAGGACCGCTGCCGCAGCGACAGCAGTCGCACCCGCACCGACAGCGGTCTCTTCGACGGCTGCCGCAACGAATACCCCAGAATCTGCGGTCTCCACGGAAGCGCAGCCCCAGAGCGCCGAAATCCGCCGTAAACTGGAAAAACGTCCCAAAAAACGTGGCGGAGGATTGCTATCCCTGTTGCTCTGGTTGATTGCACTGTGCCTGCTGGTTGCGATTCTCACCTATATCTTCCGCGAGCCACTGCGCCGCGCAATACCGCAGGCCGCGCCCGCTATCGACCGCTACACGGGCACGGTGGACAAGACCGCGCAGGGCCTGATCGGGCAAACGGCGGTTCCGGCGGCCCTCGAATTCCAGAACATCCATTATGACGTCAAGGAATACGACGGCGAGAAGACGATTCTCGTGGAAGCCGACCTCATGAACACCAGCGATAAAGAGATGCCCGCCCCCAAGGTGCATGTTCGTATCGTCGATGCTGACAGCGCCCCCCTGCAGGCGACGATCATCGGGCCGGAGGATGAGTCGGACACCATCGCCCCGAACCAGACCACCCATTACTTCGCACGCATCACCGATCCCCCTGCCGATTTTGACCGGGTATTGCTGAATATCGAAGGCGAGTGATCCCCTGATATTTTACTCAGTGCCAGTGGACGCGGTGCCGCGAATCCTTTAGGGCTGACCTCCCGTGGGAATCGCTGGTCGAGACCCTTTGCGGCGCGTCATCCACGGGGAAAAATCGATCATGGCACGGTTCGTTTTCATTACCGGCGGGGTTGTCTCCTCGCTCGGAAAGGGTCTGGCCAGTGCGGCGCTCGGGGCGCTGTTACAGGCACGCGGACATAGCGTTCGGCTGCGAAAACTCGACCCTTATCTCAATGTCGATCCGGGAACGATGTCGCCCTACGAGCATGGCGAAGTGTTCGTCACCGATGACGGGGCCGAAACCGACCTCGATCTGGGCCATTACGAGCGGTTCACCGGGGTCGCGGCGCGCAAGACCGATTCGGTGTCATCGGGGCGCATCTACTCGACAGTGCTGGAGCGGGAACGCCGGGGCGACTACCTCGGCAAGACGATTCAGGTAATCCCCCACGTCACCAATGAAATCAAAGACTTCATCGCAGTCGGCGAAGACGAGGTCGATTTCATGCTCTGCGAAATCGGCGGCACCATCGGCGATATCGAAGGGCTGCCGTTTCTGGAGGCCATCCGCCAATTCGCGCAGGACAAGCCTCGTGGCGACTGCATCTTCATGCACCTGACGCTGATCCCTTATCTGGCCGCATCCGGGGAACTCAAGACCAAACCGACCCAGCACTCGGTCAAGGAGTTGCGGGCCATCGGCATCGCCCCCGACGTGCTGGTCTGTCGCGCAGAACAGGTGATCCCCGACGACCAGATCGAGAAGATCGCCCTCTTCTGCAATGTGCGCAAAGACCGGGTGATCCCGGCCTATGACATGGCGTCGATCTACAATGCACCGCTGGCCTATCACGATGTCGGGCTGGACCGGGCCGTTCTCGATGCCTTCGGAATGCAGTCGGATCGCCCCGACCTGCGCGTCTGGCGCGAAGTGGCCGACCGGATCGAAAGCCCCGAAGGCGAGGTCACGGTCGCCGTCGTGGGAAAATATACGCAACTCGAAGACGCCTATAAATCCATCCGCGAGGCCCTGACCCATGGCGGCATCGCCAATCAGGTGAAGGTGAATGTCGAATGGGTGGATTCGGAAACCTTCGAGGAGGAAGACCCCACCCCGCATCTGGAAAGGTTCGATGCCATCCTCGTCCCCGGCGGCTTCGGCGAGCGCGGGACTGTCGGAATGATGAAGGCCGCCCGCTTTGCCCGCGAACGCGAGGTACCCTATCTCGGCATCTGTCTCGGGATGCAGATGGCCGTCGTCGATGCCGCCCGCAATCTCGCCGGTATAGAGGATGCGGGATCGGAGGAATTCGACCACGAGGCGGGCAAACGCCGCTTCGAGCCGGTGATCTACCACATGAAAGAATGGTCCGAGGGCAATCGCACCATCCAGCGCAGCGCAGATGACGACAAAGGCGGCACGATGCGCCTCGGTGCCTATGACGCGACTCTGAAAGCGGGCAGCCGGATCGAGGAAATCTACGGCACCCCCAGCATCAGCGAACGCCACCGCCACCGCTATGAAGTCGATATTACCTATCGCGACCAATTGGAGACGGCGGGGCTGGTCTTCTCGGCCATGTCCCCTGATGGCAAGCTCCCCGAAATCGTCGAAATCCCAAGTCATCCTTGGTTCATTGGGGTGCAATTCCACCCCGAACTGAAATCCAAACCCTTCGATGCCCACCCGTTATTCGAGGGGTTCATCAAAGCGGCGGTAGAGCAGTCGCGGTTAGTGTAGCCGCTCAACACACGGCTCCCAGCAAGTTTGCCGATTCAAATCAGCCGCATTTCATAAGATGATCCAGGAGGAGCTTGCTGTGATCGAATATTTCTACTCGGCTCATTCCGCTTACGCCTATCTCGGGTCGGAAACCTTCATGCGCATCGCCGCAGAGGCAGGCCGCACCATCGCGCACAAACCGATGGACCTGCGCAAGGTAGTGGCAGCGGCACGCGGGCCGGATTTTCGGGGATATGGTCCAGACCATATGGCCTATTTCTTCGGGCGAGAGATCGATCGCTGGGCAGAATACCGAGAGGCTCCGGTACTGGGGCACCGCCCTACCTACCACGATAATGAGATCGAATCCTCGAACTGTCTGCTGATCGCGGCGATGGAGGACGGCAATACTATCGATCGACTCGCCCATGTCATGCTGGAGGCGCATTGGCGGGATGATGCAGACCTCGCAGACGCGGCAACACTTGCCCGCCTGACCCGGAGTGTCGGGCTTGACCCCGAACCACTGATGACTGCCGCCAAAAGCGCGGCGATCAAAACAATATACGAAGCCAATACGGAAGAGGCCATCACCCGCGCCGTCTTTGGCGCTCCAACCTATGGCGTCGATGGCGATCTGTTCTACGGACAAGACCACCTGACCCTGGTCGAGCGGGCGCTAAAAAAACCGTTCAGGTAAGAGATGCGGATCTCGCAGAAATGTCCATGCGATCGGAAATTCCTACTTTCGGAGTGCTCTAACCAGTCGTTCCAATTTCGGAAAGAAGCCACTCCCCCAGCTCGGATGCCGTGCGGATCGCTATGGGATGATCGTGTCGAATGACGCTGGATGGCATACTTGGGAAAGCGGCATCCTGTGGATCCTGAACGATCGTGCGTCCTCCCATATCGTAGACGACTTGAGCGCCCCTCGTACCGTCGTTCAACAAACCGGACAAAACGACTGCAATCGCTCTGTCTCCGTATTCGGTGGCCAACGTCATGAACAATGCGTCTATCGAGGGTCTGAAGCCTGAATCCTCCACGATTTCAGATAGCTGAAGACGACCGTTTCGGAATAGGGCATGTCTTGCGCCCGGCACGACATAGACTGTCGAATGTTCAAGGACGACTCCGTCCTCCACCTGCCTGATGTTCAAGGAACTGCGAATTTTCAACACCTGCTCCAGCACGGATTCAGGTAAGCTATGGCTTGCGATCACGACGGGAGCGTTCAGGTTCAGAGGCAACTCCGCCAAAAGTTCTTCAATCGCGGCAAGCCCACCGGCAGAAGCACCGATTGCCACGACAAAATGCTGTCTTTCGATGCCCGGATCGGCTGTCGTGTCATTCATCTTTCTGCGACAAGCTCCTGTTTTCGATATCTTTCAGGCGAAAGGCTCGGCGTCCGACATTCATTATTCATGTAAGTGCGCTCGCTCCACTATCATAAGTCCGATTGTTCGGATCGCCAAACGCACCGAAACACTCACTCGCAGCCTTTGAGGTAATTCGATGCTCAGCTTGGTCGGGTTTCATCCCAACGTGCGGAAGCTCCGAAATTCGCATCGAAGAACCGCAGCCAATTCTCACCCATGATACCGGCTACTTCCTCCACCGAAAATCCGACCTCAAGCAAGCCGCTCTCGATGGTGCCGAAATCGCAGTTATCGGCGAACCAGTCGGGCATGGGCGGGAAGCCGGGGGCATCGGCGCTGCCTTCACCGAAATCGACGCCCTTGGTCCATCGGCCCGTTCGCATCCAGTCGACGATACTGTCGGGCTGATCCTGACACAAATCCGAGCCGATACCGAGGTGATCCGCACCGACCATCTCTGCCGTGCGGGCGATGGCCTCGCAGAAATCCGCGAGGGTACAGGCGGTGCCATCCTTTAGGTGATGCGGATAGAGCGAGAAGCCGAGCATCCCCCCCGCCTCCGCCAGCGCCCGAATCACCGTGTCCGATTTGTTGCGGAGTGCCGGGTGCCATGAATGGGGGTTGGCATGGGTGATGGCGATGGGGCGGGAACTGATCTCGATGGCCTCCAGCGTCGAGCGTTCGGCGGAATGGCTCATGTCGATGACGAGACCGACGCGGTTCATCTCCTTGATGACCTCGCGGCCCATGCGGGTGACGCCGGGGTCTTCGGCCTCGTAGCACCCGGTCGCGAGCAGGGACTGGTTGTTGTAGGTAAGCTGCATGAACCGCGCACCCAAGGTGTGCAGGATTTCAACCAGCCCGATATCGTCTTCGATGGGCGAGGGATTCTGGAACCCGAAGATGATGGCGGTGCGGCCCTCTTCCCGTGCGCGGCGCACGTCATCACCCGTGCGGCCCTGAACGATCAGGTCAGGGAACCGCTCGAACCAGCGGTTCCATTGCTCCATATTGAGCACAGTTTCGCGAAACGTCTCATGGTAGGCGATGGTGACATGGACAGCATCCACCCCTCCCTCGCGCATCTGGCGAAAGATTTTTTCCGACCAATTGGCATATTGCAGGCCGTCGATGCGATGAGTGCGGGTCACTAGGCGTCTCCTTGTCCCGAACAGGATTGCCTGTCGGAGAATTGGCGTCAAACCGAAGAGTGTGGCGCCTGTTAAAGATTGGCCCCCCAAAGTGCTCATGGAACGAATATGCTTCCGCCGAGTTTCACTATCAGACAGAGGCGGGGCGACCTTGGCTAATTCTATCGGCCCTCACCGCTTATCAAGTAAACAAAGGATGTAAATCATGCGTACAATTCAGGCAGCGACCGTTGCGATCTCCATGGCCCTTGCCGGCACGGCGGCCCCCGCCTCGGCCCAGTCCTACGGCGTCAATGAAGTGATCGGCGGCGTCGTCGGCGCTGTTGCCGGAGGCGCAATCGGCAGCCAGATCGGCGATGGCCGTGGGCAGACGGCGGCCACGATTGCCGGCGCTCTCATCGGGGGTGTCGCGGGTACGCAGGTCGCCAAGACCTATGCGCCAAGTCAGCCTTCCTACGCCGCGCAGCAGCCGTCATATGGGCAGCCTACCACAACCACCTATGCGGCCCCGACAACCTATGCTGCGCCCGCACCATCCTCGTATGCGTCGACGACTTACGCTGCGCCTACTACCTACACCGCTCCGACTACTTATGCTGCACCTTCCACAACCTATGCTGCTCCAGCACCATCGTACTATGGAACCTCTTCCACGTCGTATGCCGCACCTTCTACGAGCTATGCAGCACCGTCGCATTACGGAACGTCGTCGACTTCGTATGTCACACCAACGCCGGGCTATGCAGCTCCGGCCACGAATTACGGTTATGCGCAGCCCAGTCTGCCAAGCCCTTATGGCGTGACGACTTACTGAGACTGACGCCGTGTGAGGAGCACTTCCCTTACGCCTTGAGCATGGAGTCCGCCGCCCTTCGGGGTGGCGGATTTTTTTGTGAGTGGCGAACATTACCGACCCTGTCCTTGCGCTTTGATCGCAGCGCTGCGATAGCGAAAGATCAATAAGGGAGAGACGATGGTGCTGGTACCGGAAGCGATGCAACCCGTTGTTGCCCTCGCCATTCTCGGGTTGATGTTCGCCGGTTTCGTCTGGGAGAAGTTTCCACCCGAGACGGTCGCCATCGCGGCGGTGGGAATACTGATCGCCCTCGGCCTGCTGCCGACGGACGAATTCGTCGGGGTCTTCGCGAATGGGGCACCCATCGCCATCGGGGCGCTGTTCGTGCTGTCAGGAGCGCTCGTCAGGACCGGAGCGCTGGAGCAACTGGGCGACATCATTACCGGCTCGGCGGCAACACGGCCCGTGATGACTCTGACGGTGACGGCAGTGATGATCGTCTTCGCCTCGGCCTTTCTGAACAATACGCCGGTCGTGATGGTCATGATCCCCGTGGTCATGCAGTTCGCGGTGGCGACCCGCTGGCCCGCCTCGCGGCTGCTGATCCCGCTCTCCTATGCCTCGATCTTGGGGGGTGGCTGTACGCTGATCGGCACCTCCACGAACCTGTTGGTGGATGGGGTCGCGCGGGCGAACGGGATGGAGCGATTCTCGATCTTCGAGATCACCCCTATCGGGATTGCAGCGGCAGGGGCCGGGATGATCTTCATGGCGGTTGCCGGGCGCTTCCTGCTGCCCGACCGCCGCACACTGGCCGAATTCGCCAATGCCGACCGCAAGCAGCCACGTTTCTTCAGCGAAGTCGTGATCCCGCTCGATTCGCCCCTCATTGGCGAAAACCCCTCGGAGGCGGAAATTTTTCAGGGAAAGGGGACGAAGATCGTCGATGTACTGCGCGGCGACCGGTCTTTGCGGCGCGATTTCAAAACCATCGAACTTCAGGCAAGCGACCGGGTGGTCGTGCGGATCACGGCACAGGAGGTCGTGGACTTGCGCGAGACGGGCCTTTCGGTTGCGGGCACGGCGAATGCTCTGTCGGCTACGGATGCGATCACGATGGAGGCGCTGGTCCCCCCCGGTTCGCGCCTCGTCGGGCGAGCCCTCGGGCGGCTTCGGTTGCGGCGTCGTTACGGCATCTATCCGCTGGCCGTGCACCGGCGGGGGCAGGCGACCGAAGCCAAGCAACTCGATGCGGTGCGCCTGCAAACCGGGGATACGCTGCTGCTTGAGGGATCGGCGGAGGATATCCACCGCTTCGTGGACGACGCCCAGCTCGTGAATCTGTCGCGAGAAGGCGGGACGCAGCCGATCCGGCGCTCGCAAGCGCCCATCGCGATCCTCATCATGCTCGGGGTCGTCGTGCTGGCGGGCTTCGGCCTGATGCCAATTGCCGGAGCGGCGACCGTGGGTGTGGCTATCGTTCTGCTGACCGGCATCCTGACGACGGAGGAAGCATTCGCCTCGGTGGACGCGCAGATTCTCGCGCTCATCGTGGCAATGCTCGCGGTCGGGCGGTCGCTGGAGTTGACCGGGGGGATTGATCTGGTGGTCAACGCCATGGTGCCTTTGCTGGAGGGAAGCGGGCCGCTCGTCGCGTTGATCGCGATCTTCGTATTGACGACGGTTCTCACCGAACTGGTCAGCAATAATGCCGTGGCCGTGGTCGTGACACCACTGGCCATCGGGCTGGCCGGATCACTTGGCCTCGATCCGCGCGCGATGGTGATCGCCGTGATGGCGGCGGCGAATGCGAGCTTTGCCACCCCCATCGGTTATCAGACCAATATGCTGGTCTATGCACCGGGGGGATACAGTTTCGGCGATTACCTGCGCCTCGGTATTCCGCTCAAGATCGTGACGGGAACCGTGGCCATCGCGATGATCGCATGGCTCTGGCCGCTGGAAGGGGCCGCATGACGCCGTCCGCGGCCTCGAATCCGACGGCGCAGCAACGGCGGTTCGGCTATTTCATCACGACGCTCGGTGTCGTGTGGCTCTCGCCCGATGCCCTGATGCAGCGGCTGATCGACGGTGATGCGGTGGCCATCGTCGGCTGGCGCGGGGCGCTTTCGATGGTGACGCTGGCGCTCTATCTCTTCTGGCGCGATGGCGCGGGGGCGGTCGCACGGCTGCAGTCGGGGGGCTGGCGCTTGTTCGTGCTGGCGATGTTCTATGCGATCAACAGCAGTGCCTTCGTGCTGGCCATCGACCTGTCCTCGGTCGCGGATGTGCTGGTAATCCTCGCCGCGACCCCCCTTTGCGCCGCCGTCCTCGCGTGGTTCGTGCTGCGCGAGGTGCCGGACAAACGCACGTCGCTGGCCATCGTCATCGGAGCCGTTGGCGTGTTGATTGCTGCCGTGGGCGGGGTATCGGGCGGCTCACCCATCGGGATGGCGCTCGCGGTACTGACGACGGTGGCTCTGGCCGCACAGTTCACGATGCTGCGTCGTTGGTCGCAGGTGGACAATGTCGCCGCCGTCTTCGTGGGATCGTTCTTCATGGCCATCATCGGCTTCACCTTTGCCGATCCACTGGCCATGGAGGGGATGTCGCTGTTCTGGGCCTCTATCTTGGGCTTGTTTCTGACCCCGGTGGCCTTCACGTTGGTGACGATCGGGCCGCGTTATATCGGGGCGGCGGAGGTGAGCCTACTGATGCTGCTGGAGACGGCGCTTGGCCCCTTGTGGGTCTGGATGGTGATGGGCGAAGTTCCGGCGACGACGGCGCTGATCGGCGGCGCGATCATCGTGCTGGCCATCCTCGTTTCGGCCAGTTCGGCATTCGGGAGAAAAGCATGAGCTACACCAACAACATGGACGTGATCGAAGACGTCTTTGCCCCGCTGGAGGGGCGGCATATTCTCGATATCGGCTGCGGACGCGGGCGGCTTCTGCGCGCTCTGATGCGGCGGGGGGCACAGGCGACCGGCGTGGACCCGAGCGCGGAATTGCTGGCGCAGGCAAGGGATATGGCCCCCGATGCCGCACTGGTGAAAAGCGGCGGCGAATCGCTGCCCTTCGAGACGAACGGCTTCGGCGGCGCAATTTTTCTCAACAGCCTGCATCATATCCCGCAAGACCTGATCCCTGCGTCGCTGGCCGAGGGGATGCGGGTGATCGAACCGGGGGCAATTCTGCTGGTGATTGAACCGCTTGCGCGGGGAGGTTATCAGGAAGTCTTCGCCCCGCTGGACGACGAAACGGAAGTGCGGGCCGGGGCGCTCGCCCATCTCGAAGCGTTCCGCGAGGAACCCGGCGTCGAGACCCTCGTTCACACCGAGTATGACACTGATCTGCATGAGAAAAGTGCCGACGACATGCTCGGCTACGGGCTTGCCATCGATCCGTCTCGAAAGGAGCGAATCGATGAGGTTCGTGACGAAGTGGTAAGGCTTTTCTCGGATCATGCACGGGAAACAGAAGGTGGCTTCCTGCTCGATCAACCGATGAAAGCGGTTGCGATGCGCAAGGGAGCGTCCTGAACCCGAGGAGGCTATCCATGCGACACATCATTCTCAGCGCCCCCCTTCTCTGCCTCGCCCTCGCCGGGTGCGGCGGCAAAAGCGGCAGCGGCAGCAGCGGCGCGACCGGAGCATCCGGACCCATGCCCACGACGATGCTGCAAAGCATCGCACCATCCTTCAGCAGCAACGACCATTCCTGCCCGCAGCCCTCGCCAAGCGGCAGCGCCGCTCAGGTCGCCTGCCACAAGGCGGCCCAGGCGTCCTGCCCCGAAGGCATGGCCCCGAACCGCGTCGATTTCTCGGAAGAGAACGGCCTCTTCCTCGTGCGCGGCTATTCCTGCGTCTGATATCGGTGAGCTTTCGAGCTGACACCTCCATCCGTCACCCTCGCGGCTGCACCGTGCAACCGCGAGGGTGACAGCAAATCGCATCACAGGCTCGGCAGTTTCACAAATTCTCTCTACTTACAGAATTGAACATTGTTCAAATACGAACGGAATCCAGCCTTATCCCCGCGCTTCCCTTGAAACCTGGCGTTCCTTCCAAAGATCATCGAGGGCCATCTGCGCCAACCCGTGACAGTCGCTCAGGATTTCGTGCACCTCATGCCGCCCCCGCTCGCGGTTTCCCGGTGGCAGGCCGGGCCGCATCGGCGGCAGGCGCTTTGCATCTGGCAGCGCGGATTGGTACGCGACCAGCCGCCGGGCCTGCGCCGGAATATCCTCCAGCGCCGCCCGGATCGCGCGCAGCCTGCGCAGCAGGCGCGTCGCATCGACCACATCATCATCTAGGCGCAGCGGTTTCTCCGGCGTCGGTTCCCGGTGATCCACGCCGATCTCCGTGATGCGCGGACCCGGCCCTTTCGGCTTGCGCGAGCGTTCGCCGAAATCCTTGCGCGGGTCGATCAGCGGGAAGCCAGGCTTCCCACGCTCCCTTTTCGGGGCGAGTTTCGCAGCCTCAGCGTCGAAAGGCGCGATCTCCATGCGCCGCGCCGCAATCACGATCAACCGCCGCGTCGCCGCCTCCGCTGGACGTATCAGAATCCACAGAAACCGGCGGTTCCGCCGCAGGATCGTCGGTTTCGATGCCATCCCGTCGATGAGCATTCGCAGGCTCGTGAACAGCGCAAGAACCACCCGGAGCAAAACGCCCCGCTGCAATTCCGCCGCCTCATCCACGCTCCAACTCATCCTTGATCCCTGATTGATTCGATGGCAAGGACCATACAGAACAAATCAAGAATATAAAGACCGCACGGTGCTCTCATTTGTCATTCCCTCGAAAGAGGAAATCTTCCGCCGCTGCGCACATCTCGCGGTGAGCGAAAGATCCCCGCTTTACGCGGGGATGACAGGAGTGAGGGATGGCAAAGAAACCGGCGCCCTATCCCTTCGCCTGAGGACAGAACCACTCGATCAAACCCGCATCTCCCCGGATATAGAGGGGATGACGCGGCTGACCCGCTTTCGTGACGCCGAGACAGGACAACACCCTGCCCTCTTCCGTTGCGAGGCGAGCGAGAACCACCGCCTGTGGTTCCGCCATCCGATGCGCGCCCCAACCGACGATGGCAGGGCCATCGCATTGGCGCAGCGCATCCCGGATCGCCGCCCCGTTTCGCGGCCCGATCACATTCTCCCCGGCGGCTTCCGCCCCCGAGAGATCGCGCGGAGCCGTCGCCCGCCATGCGAACAGATTGACGGTGCGCGATGCCCCGCATCCCTCCCGTTTGGCAAAACCGATGCAGCGGCGCAGGGTCGGATCATCCAGTTCCGCATCCGCCGTACTGGGGTTGAGCAGCACGAACAGCGCCTCCGCCCCCTCCCCCCATCGACGCCCGAGCGCATAGCGATAGCGGCCACAGCGCGAGAGATCGGCCCAACGGTTCATCGGCGAAGGATGCATGACAAACCGGCGAAAAGGAATAGATTGTTGCGAAACGCGCGATGCCGAGTCGCGCATCCCGGTAGCGGACAGAAAGGCCCTTCCCATGCTCGACAAGACCCCCTCGCTCGACTCCGTGCTCAACGACCCGAGCCTCGTCAAGACTGCCGCCTATATCGACGGCGCATGGGTGGGAGCAGATTCCGGCAAATCGGTGCCGGTACTTAACCCCTCCAGCGGCGAACAGATCGCAACAGTGCCCGATATGGGCGCCGATGAAACACGCCGCGCCATCGACGCCGCCTATGTCGCGCAGAAAGACTGGGCCGCGAAGACGGCCAAAGATCGCTCGATCATCATGAAGAAGTGGTACGATCAGATCATGGCAAACCAGGATGATCTGGGTGCGATCCTGACCGCCGAAATGGGCAAGCCACTGGCCGAAGCCAAAGGCGAGATCGCCTATGGTGCCTCCTTCATCGAATGGTTCGCCGAGGAAGCCAAGCGCATCAATGGCGACGTCATCCCCGGCCATCAGGAAGACAAGCGCATCGTCGTACTGAAACAGCCTGTGGGCGTCGTCGGCGCGATTACACCATGGAATTTCCCGAATGCCATGATTACCCGCAAGGCCGGTCCTGCGCTGGCGGTGGGCTGCTCGATGGTCCTGAAACCCGCGACGATGACGCCGCTCTCGGCGCTGGCCCTCGCCGAACTGGGCGAGCGGGCGGGTCTGCCCAAGGGCATCTTGAACGTGGTGACGGGCAAGTCTTCGTCGGCCATCGGCGGCGAACTCACGGGCAACGACAAGGTCCGCAAGATCACCTTCACTGGCTCAACCGAAGTGGGCCGCATCCTGATGAAGCAGTCCTCCGAGACGATCAAGAAGATGAGCCTTGAACTCGGCGGCAACGCGCCGTTCATCGTGTTCGACGACGCCGATATCGATGCGGCGGTCGAGGGCGCGATGGTCTGTAAATACCGCAATGCGGGGCAGACCTGCGTATGCGCGAACCGGCTCTACGTGCAATCCGGCGTCTATGACGAATTCTCGGAAAAACTGGCCAAGAAGGTCTCGGAGATGAAAGTCGGCGACGGCTTTGCCGATGGCGTCGTGCTCGGCCCGATGATCGAAATGGCGAGCGTCGAGAAGGTCGAGGAGCATATCGAGGACGCGACCTCCAAAGGCGCGAAACTTGTGGTCGGCGGATCACGGCATGAGCTGGGCGGCACGTTCTTCCAGCCAACCGTAATGACCGGCGTGACCAAGGACATGAAGGTCGCACAGGAAGAAACCTTCGGCCCCGTCGCGCCGCTGTTCAAATTCGACGATGTGGATGATGTGGTCGCGCAGGCCAATGACACGATCTTCGGGTTGGCCGCCTATTTCTACGCAAAGGACATGGCGCGCGTCTGGCGGGTGGCCGAAGAACTCGAATACGGGATCGTCGGCATCAATACCGGCATCATCTCGACCGAGGTTGCGCCCTTCGGCGGCGTCAAGCAGTCCGGCCTCGGACGCGAAGGCTCTCAATACGGGGCCGACGACTTCCTGGAGATGAAGTACCTCTGCATCGCCGGGATCTGAGTCCGGCAAGCGAAGAAATCAGCTTTTTACGCCTGCCCCGCACATGATGCGGGGCAGGAAATACGAGATCATGCCTTCCGACACACCGTCACCTTGATCGGCGTCGGATTATAGCCGTTACAGGGATTGTGCATTTCGGGGCAATTCGACAGCACGGCAAGAACATCGGTTTCCGCGCGCAGCGAAACATGGCTGTTCGGCTGCAACTCAGCCTGCGCGATACCCGCAGAGCCATCGGCCAGAACCGGGACGCTCATGAACCAGTTCACATTCGAGACGATGGCGTCTTTGCCAAGGCCATGCTCTGCAAGAGCGCGCTCAAAATTTGCGTAGCACGTCTCCGTCGTCTCGACCCCGTACCGCAAGCGGTTATTGGCCGTGCTGCAACAGCCGTAGATCGTGTCATGCCGACCGACCGAGTCTTCGATAACCGTCATCAGAGCCGTACCGCTATCCGAATAGAGCACGGTATTCAGCCCGACATACACATTGCCCTGCACTTTCACCGTGTTCATCGTGGAATAGCGGTCGGTCAGATCATTCGCATCATAGCACAGAAAATCGACCGCCTGTTGCCCTTCCAGGTCGGTAATCACCAGAACATCATGGGCCGCGATGACACGGGACCAAGGCTCTTTCGCGGGAACAATCTGTTCGTATACAATCTGCATGAGACTAACCAACGACATTTATCGATCTCCGTCCAATGATCTCTGGCGCGGTCTTCAAGTATCGGAAGGGGCTTCGCATGGGAAAAACACCATCGAGAGCAATTTAGGCATGACTAGCTCCCCCGGTGCACCGCAGGACGTTTTCTACGCCCGGACGAACATCGTGCCGCTGCCACTGATCGTGAGGGCCGAGGGGGTGCGCATGTGGGATGATGCGGGCACCGAATACCTTGACGTGTCCTCCGGGCCGGTGGTGAGCAATATTGGCCACGGCAATGCGCGGGTTGCGGATGCGATGGCCGCGCAGGCGAAGACCATGGATTTCGCCTATTCCCGCGTGGCCCGGCACCAACCCAATATCGACCTCACAGCCCGGATTTCTGCGATGGCCGGGCCGGGATACGAGCGAGTAGCGCTGGCCTCCGGCGGGTCGGAGGCAATGGAAATCGCCCTGAAGTTCCTCCGCCAATACGTCGTGGCAACGGGTCAGCCGCAACGACACCGGATAATCACCCTCTCGCCCTCCTACCATGGCGGCACCATCGCAACGCTGGCGATTACCGGCGACGCATCGCTCGATCCCTTTCTCGAAGGCTTCGCCGTCAAATCGGAACGCATCCCGGCCCCCTTCCAATACCGGGTTCCGACGGGCCATACGCCGCAAAGCTACCGCATGGCCTGCGCCGAGGCGTTGGAGGCGAAGATTCTAGAACTCGGGTCAGAAACCGTACTGGCCTTTGTGGTCGAACCGGTCGGCGGGCTGGCGACGGGCGCCGTGGTGCTGGAGGAAGATTACGCCAATCGCATCCGCGAGATTTGTACGCAGCATCAGGTGTATCTCGTCTATGATGAGATCTTGTGCGGAACCGGACGCACGGGGTGCTTCCTTGCCAGCCACGCCTGGCCGGACGCGCGGGCCGATCTGGTCGTTCTCGCCAAAGGTCTCGGCTCAGGCTACACGCCGCTTGGCGCGGTGCTGATGCCCAAAGCAATGGTCGATGACCTGTCGAACCGCACCGGGTTCAACTTTTCGCATACCTACAACGCCAACCCGATTACCTGTGCCACAGGGCTGGCCGTGCTGGACGAATACGAGCGCGGCGATCTGGTCAACGCCGCCGCCATGCGCGGGCGGGCACTGCGCGCGAGGCTGGATGATCTGGCTGAAAAGCACCCCTCGATTGGCGATATCCGGGGAAAGGGCCTCCTGATGGCGGTCGAGTTGGTCGCGGACCGGGTGAGCAAGACGTCGTTTCCGGCGGAGTTTCCGCCAACCGAACACATCCGCATCTGCGGCCTGAAGCATGGTCTCATCATCTACTCGCGGCGCACGGCGAATGGTGCAAACGGCGACTGGTTCATCGTCGCGCCCCCACTGACGATCACGGAAGACGAATGCGACGAGCTTGTCGAGCGCCTCGACGCCACCCTAACCGGGTTTGAAGCCCTCGCCGCGCCGTATATGACGGTCAGTGACCCGCTCTGACGAAATGGGAGACAAACAATGGCCGACCCGAAATTCGAACCTGTCGACGCAGCGGTCGTGCCGCGTTTTGCCGATGTAGCGACCTTCATGCGGACGATGCGGGTGGACGCGACCGAGGAACTGGATATCGGCCTTGTCGGCGTGCCGTTCGACATCGGCCTGAATTACCGCTCCGGCCCGCGCGAGGCCCCCGGTGCCGTGCGTCAGGCCAGCCGCCTGATCCGCAATGCCCATCCCACCACCGGCGTCCAACCCTATAAGCTGTGCAATATCGCGGATATCGGCGATGCTCCCATCAACCCACTGAATTTCGACGCTTCTATTCAGCAGATTCAGGACTTCTTCGCCGGACTCAAGGCGATGAATATCCGCCCTGTCACCATTGGCGGCGATCATACGATCCCGACCCCCATCCTGCGCGCACTGGCCAGCGACGGCCCCGTCGGTATCTTGCAGATAGACAGCCACGCGGACGTGATGGACACGATGTGCGGGACCAAGATCAATCACGCCACCTTCATGCGCCGGGCAATCGAGGAGAACCTGATCGACCCCAAGCGCGTCGTGCAGCTCGGACTGCGCGGCTCCCGCTTCGCGCCCGATGATATCCAGTACGGATATGACCAAGGCTTCACCATGCTGCCCTTCGACGACTACGAGGACATGGGTCGTGCAGCGGCAATCGAGACGATCAAGGCGACCCTCGGAACCGGCCCAACCTATGTCACCATCGACATCGACGGCCTTGATCCATCTTACTGCCCCGGCACAGCCGTTCCTGAAATCGGCGGACTGACACCCCGCGATTGTCAGGTCATTATCCGGTCGCTGATGGGCGTCGATGTCATCGGTGCCGATATCTGCGAGGTCGCGCCGTGCTATGATCCGACCGGGATCACCTCAATCACCGCAGCGAACCTGATGTTCGAACTGACCTGCATCATCGCCGATGCCATCAATAATCGTCGCTGAGACGGGCCGGGAGACCATGGGCGTCTTTTTGGTTCTCTATTCCAGCGTCTCGAACAAGCGTTGCAGCAACATCATGCGCGGCACCAATGACGAAATCAGCAGATGCTCGTCGAGGGTATGCGCCCCGGCCCCATCCACGCCCAAACCGTCCAGCGTCGCGATGCGGGCCGCCGTGAAATTCCCATCACTGCCGCCCCCTGTGAACGTGTCTTCCAGATCAAATCCGATCCCGGCGGCCAACCCGCGCGCGTGTTCGTAAAGCGACGTGATGGCGTTGGATTTCTGGAAGGGGGGCCGATTCATCCCGCCGGTAATGCTGAGCGTCACGTTGGGATTATAGGGCTTCAGGGCAAGGAATTTAGCGACCGCCGCGTCGCCATCTTCGGGCCGCGTCATCCGCACATCAATCTGTGCGGAGCAATGCTCGGGCACGACGTTGGCACCCGAACCACCCGAGATCAAACCGACATTGAGCGTGAGACCCGCATGGTAATCCGTCATCGCCTCGATATCGACGATCTGGCGAGCCATTTCGAGGATCGCGCTTTCGCCATCCTGATGCCGGATGCCGGAATGGGCGGGGCGGCCATGGGTGGTAATGGTCAGGCGAGCCGTGCCCTTTCTTCCCGTGACGATCTTGCCACCATCGCGGGCCGGTTCAGTGACGAGAACGTATTTCGCCGTTTCCGCCGCCGCCTCGATATGGGTGCGCGAGGTCGGACTGCCGACTTCCTCGTCCGACACCACGAGGAATCGCAGGGGAAGCGGCGTTTCCTGCCCCGCTTCGATCAATGCACGAGCGGCAGACAGCGCAATGAACACGCCGCCCTTCATGTCGTAGATGCCGGGACCATAGGCCTTGTCGCTTTCGGTTCGGATCGGGTTCGTCTCCAGCGTGCCGACGGGATGAACCGTGTCGAGATGGCAGAGGACCAACACCCCCGGCCCCTCGCCGCCCCATGGCGCGCGGGCATGGAAGTGATCGCCATGACCGTCCCGCCCCGGAATACGCTCGGTGAGCAAACCCGCCGCACGGAAATCGGCTTCGGCAGTATCCATCATCACCGCGAGACCGGCGAGGTTGTCGCTCTTGCTCTCGATGGCGACCCAGCGGTTGATCCCGGCGAGCAGGGTTTCGGCGTCAGGCATCGGTTTCTCCCGTAATGTCGATGACGATATTGCCGATGGCCGCCCCGCTCTCCTGATACTCATGCGCCACGATAGTCGCGTCGAGGGGAAAGCGTCGGGCGATCCGGATCGGCAGGCGTGCCTCGCGAAGCAGCGTATCCAGTCCGGCAATCGCACGGCTCCGTTCGGACCCCGGCAACAGATAGACCTGCACGAAGCGCAGCCGCGCCGCCTTGGCCGCAAAAGCGTAATACTCCATTTCGAAGACCGGCGCGCTTGGGGCGGAATAGGCGGCGATACTGCCATTGGGATTGAGGATGGCCGAGTTCACGCGCCAATTCGCGCCGAAATCGACATCGACGATATGATCGACTCCGCCCGTGAGCGCCAAGACCGCCTCTGCCACATCCGTTTCGGGATAGCGGATCACCTCCGCCCCTGCGGCTTCTGCGATAGCGGCTTTCTCGTCGGTCGAGACGGTGGCGATGACCCGCGCCCCCGATGCGGCGGCAATGGCAACCGCCATCTCGCCAACCGATCCCGCTCCGCCATGAATCAGAACCGTCCTGCCAGCGGCAGGCGCTCCATCCATCACGGCGGCCCACGCGGTCTGCGCGGGAATGCCAAGACACGCTCCTTCGACAAGGGAAATCGTCTCAGGCAATGGCACAGCCTGCGCGCTCGGCACCGCCACATATTCCGCCGCCGTGCCGGAGGCCCGTTGCCACTGGGCGTTCCAGAGCCAGACCCGTTCTCCGATGCGGCGCTCCACCCCCGGTCCGACGGCCTCGATAACGCCCGCTCCATCGCTATGCGGCACGATCCGGGGAAACGCCGCCGGAGCGGGCATCCTGCCATCCCGTTTCTTCACATCGGAGGGATTGACGCCGGAGGCGTGCACATTGACCAACACCTCTCCGGCCTTCGGAACAGGGAGCGGAATCGAGCCGATACGCAGCACATCTTGCGCCGGGCCGGTCTTCTCGTAGAATACTGCCTGCATGGTCACGCTGCACGCCCCTCACGATGTCTGACGGTTCCGGTCTCACAGGTCTGGAGCAAGTTCTCGCGCGGGATTTCGAGCGGCTGAACCACCCTCCCAAATCCTGGGTGCCTGAGCGTGTCGGCCCGGACGGCGCTCCGATGAGCGATATCGTCATCATCGGCGGCGGGATGTGCGGTTTGGCGGCGGCGTTCGCGCTTCGTCGCCTCGGGATCGCCCGCATCCGCCATATCGACCGGGGCGAGGCAGGGCAGGAAGGGCCGTGGCTGACCTACGCGAGGATGAACACCCTGCGCTCGCCCAAACATCTGACCGGCCCCGCACAGGGCGTCGCGCCCCTCACCTTCCGCGCATGGTACGAGGCCCAATACGGCGCAGAGGCATGGGACGGGCTGGGCCGTATTCCACGCCCGATGTGGATGGACTATCTGCGCTGGTATCGGCGCGTGACCGGGACGTCGGTGCAGAACGGCATCGCCATCACGTCCCTGCGCCCCGGCGAGGCGAGCGCGGCGCTCGACCTGCGCCATACGGACGGCACGACCGAGACGATCCATGCGCGGCAGGTCGTTCTGGCAACCGGGCGCGAAGGCCAGTCCCGCCCGCGCATCCCGGCCCCTCTGATCCCGTATGTCGGCACCATCGTCCACCACTCCTCGGATGCCATCGACTTCGGTGCGCTGGCGGGGAAAAATGTTGCCGTGATCGGCCTTGCGGCGTCGGCCTTCGACAATGCCGCGACGGCGCTGGAAGCGGGGGCGGCGGAGGTGACGCTGATCGCGCGGGCCGATGCCCTGCCCCGGCTCAACAAGATGAAGCAGACGGTCTATCCGGGGTTCACCCACGGCTTTCCGGCGCTTCCAGATGCCGAGAAACTGCGCTTCCTGCGCCACATCATGGCAAGCCGCATCGCACCCCCGCGCGACTCGGTCCTGCGCGTCTCCGGCGATCCGCGCCTGCGGCTGATGCTGGGCGCAGAGATCGTCGGGGCCGAGGCTATGGGAGATGGTCTGAGCATTCGGACGACCGGCGGATCGCTCGACGCCGATGCCGTCATCCTCGGCACCGGCTTCGCAATCGATCTGGACACCCCGCCCGAAATCGCGGGCTTTGCGGGTAATATCCTGCGCTGGCGCGACCGGCTGCCGGAGGAAGCCGACGACGAATGGCTCGCTGCCCCTTACCTCGGCGACGGATTCGAGTTTCATGCGAAGGGCGCGGATACCGTGCCCGGCCTCGCGCGCATCCGTTGCTTTACCCATACGGCGCAACTCAGCCTCGGCAATCTGGCCAATGACATTCCCGCCGTCAGCGAAGGCGCGGAGCGACTCGCAGCGTCCATTGCCAGCGCGCTGTTCGTCGAGGATCGGGAGGCCCATTGGGACGATCTCGTCGCCTTCGCCGACGCCGAATTGCTCGGCGACGAGTGGCCGGGTCTGACGCAGTGGTCGCCGCCGCTCGGCGACTGAGTCAGTCATGCCGGTCATCCGCCGCGTGATACGGCGTGTGACGGTGAAACATCTCAGTAGGTCGCGGAGCAGCGGCCCGCAAAGCCTGCGTGGCAACCTCATTCACGGTTTCACCCTCGATGACCACCCCATAATCCGCACGGGCGCGCTCAATACCGACGAAACCATCCAGCACATCGCCGAGCACATCCTCCGCCGGTCGGTCGAAGGGCGACCCCCAGCCGCCCCCGCCGGACGTGACGATGCGGACAAGATCACCCTTCTTCAAAGCGTTCCCGTCGCTCATCGTCGCCAGTTCCCGCTCCTCTGCCGTGCCGGGATTCAACGTGATCCTTCCCGGCGCTCCGCATAACCCGCCTTTTACGCCGAAGGCAGGCTGAAGGCAATTATCGAGGCGGATACCCAGCACCGCCTCATCCGACAGCACACGCACGTCGCGCACGATCCCGCACCCGCCACGCCAACGTCCGGCTCCACCGGAATCGCGATGGATGCCGAACCGCTCGATCTCGACCCCGAATTCCATCTCCGCAAATTCGATGGGGTAATTCTCCTGCGCGACGTAATAGACGGCATCGATCCCATCCGCGAAAACCCGCGCGCCAAAGCCCACCGCCAACCCTTCGATGCAAAGCGGCTCGCTGCCATCCGCATTCTTTCCGCGCAGGTAGTAGAGGACGTAAACACAGGATGCGGCGGACGCATCGCCCCCCATCGCCTGCGCCAGCGCGCCGAACATCGCTGTCGTCACCCGGATCATCGTATGGGACCGCAGGCCCAGCGGGGCCGGAAAGCGAGGCGACACGACGCTGCCGGGACGGGTGACGATCCGGTCGATGGCGCGCTCGAAACCACCATTCATGCCGATTCCCGGTTCATCCATCGTCAAGTAGAGACCGAGCATGAATTTCGGGACGCTGTCATCCATCAGGAAGTTGATCGGTCCGGTCGCCTGCTGGTCCGAGGCCGAGAAATCGGCTTCGACATTCCCCGCCTGTTTCCGCAGCGTGACATCGACGAAATAGGAGCGGTCAGTCACAGCGTCGGAGTCGATACGGTCACGGAACGAGTAGTCGCCGTCGGGAATGCGGCGCTCAATCTGCGCGCAGAGCGCCTGCTCGGATTGCGTAATCATCGTCTCGCAAGCCTGCTCGAAGGCATCGACCCCATAGCGGGCGACCGCCTCGGTCAAGCGCGTCTCGCCAAGGCGGCAAGCGGCCATAATCGCCTTCAGGTCGCCCTTCTGCATCTCCGGGAAGCGCGAATTGCGCGTGAAGATACGGACGACCTCCTCGTTCTCCACGCCTTCATGGACGACCCGGACGGGCGGGATCATGATCCCCTCCTGAAACACCGTCGTCGCATGGGGCGAGATCGAGCCGGGAACGCTGCCCCCAATATCCCACAAATGCCCCCACGCCTCTGCAAAAGCGATCAGACGGCCCTCATGGAAGACCGGGCTGACGAAAACCATGTCGGGCAAATGGCTGACCGCGCCACCGGTGCCATAGCAGTCATTGTACCAGTAGAGATCGCCATAGCGCATCGTCTCCGCCGGGTAGGTCTCCAGAATGGCATCGACCAGATTGCCCGCGAGGGTCAGGCTCGTGGAGACGACCAACTCACCTTTCGGATTGAGGAAGGCGGTGAAGAAATCCTTCTTCTCGCGGATGAAGGGCGACATGGCCGTGCGCGCGATCAGAGCTTCCATCTCGCGGCGCGCAGCGTTCAGCGCGCCCTTGATGAGTTCGAGGGTGAAGCGGTCCGTCATGGCGTGCCCTCGCGGATGACGAGATTACCATAGCGATCCGTCAGCGCGGACTGCCCCGCCAGAATGACCGTGGTGGCGTCGAGTTGATCGACGATGGCAGGGCCGTGGATGACATGGTCCGCGAGCAAAGAGTTCCGGCGATAGATCGGGGTGGATACCGGCGGACCTGCATCAAGGCTGGCAAGGCGCTGCGCGTCGGGCGCGGGTTTGCCCGATGCCTTGGCGATTTCAGGAAGCTGGATGCGTTCG
This sequence comes from uncultured Neomegalonema sp., assembly GCA_938034615.1. Classification (GTDB taxonomy): domain Bacteria; phylum Pseudomonadota; class Alphaproteobacteria; order Rhodobacterales; family Rhodobacteraceae; genus JAHDDY01. Next base: position 32,262 of record CALHLW010000035.1, read on the forward strand.
GTCAGGCCCGTGGCCTCGACCCGCAGATTGACGATCTCGACCGGCGCAGCGGGATCGGCAAAAGTGTAGAGCCGCTCGTGCTCGGCATGGAAATTCTCCACCAGCGCCCCGATTGCCGCCTCCGTCACGGCATCGCCCACGAAGGGGATCGTCAACTCGACGCCCTGTTTCTCGTAGCGCAGGTCCACGGCACGGCGGATTCTGCGATCTTCGGGCGCGATGCCATCCGCCGCAAGGCGCGTATCGGCCTGTGCAGCCAGATCAGCGAAAGCCATTTCCATGCCGCCAAGATCATATCGACCGGCTCGCTGCAATCGCGTGATCGCAAAACCGTAGCGCAGATCGGTCGCGAGCAGGCCAATAGCACAGAGGATGCCGGGATAGCGCGGCACCAGCAAACGCGGCGCAGTAAGCAGACGCATCAAGCGCGCCCCATGCACCGGCCCTGCCCCACCAAAAGCCGACAGGGTGAAATCGCGCGGATCGAGGCCACGCTCTACGGACATCACCTTCAAGGCGGCGACCATCGCATTATCGACAAGATCGATAATCCCCCGTGCGGCGGCCAGAGTATCGATGCCAAGCGGATCGGCGACCTGAGTTTTGATCGCGCGCTCCGCCGCCTCCGGGTCCAGCGCTATTTCGCCATCGAGCAGGTGCGGCGGGATCTTTCCGAGCAGCAGATTGGCATCCGTCACCGTCGGTTCGGTGCCTCCTTTGCCATATGCCGCCGGGCCGGGGTCCGCACCTGCGCTTTCGGGGCCGACCCGGATCGCGCCCAGATCAGTCACGATGGCTTTCGAGCCGCCCCCTGCACCGATGGTGTGGATATCGACTATGGACAGCGCGAGCGGATGCACACCGATGCTGCCGGTTGTCGTGGTTGCCGGTTCGCCACCCCGGATGAGAGCGACATCGGCGCTAGTGCCGCCCATATCGATGGTCAGGATATCCTCGAACCCCGCCAGCCGCCCCAGATGCGCCGCACCCGCCGCGCCCGCTGCCGGTCCCGACAGGGCCAGATGCACACCGCCACGCGCCGCCTCCTCCGGGGGACAGGTGCCACCGTTGGACTTCATAATGAACAGCGGCGCGGCGAGGCCACGATCCTTCAGCCCTTTTGAAAGCTGTCCGATATAACGCCCCACAACCGGTTGGACCGAGGCGTTCAGCGCCGTCGCGGTCGCGCGCTCGTATTCCCGAAACAGCGGTAGCACATCGACCGACAGCGCAATCTCGACACCGGCAAGACGGCCCCGCAGAAACGCCCCCGCGCGCCGCTCATGGTCAGGATTGGCGTAGGAATGCAGGAAGACGATGGCGAGCGCATCCAGTCCCCGCGCTTCTATCTCATCGGCCACGCGCGCCAGCGCAGCCTCGTCCAGTGGTGTCACGACAGACCCGTCGAGCCGCACGCGCTCTGGCACTTCGAAGATATTGCGTGGCAGGACGGGACGCTTCGGTTTCACCCAACCGAAGAGGTTGGCTTCGCGCGGAATTTCCGCGCGACCGATCTCCAGCACATGCCGAAAGCCATCGGTGGTCAACAACCCCGTGCGCGCGCCCTTGCCCTCTAGAATCGCGTTCGTGGCGACCGTGGAGCCATGCAGGATGATCGACACATCCTCCGCCGCAATCCCGGACTCGCGCATGATCTTTTCGACGCCGCCGAAGAACCCGGCGGCAGGATCACTCGGAACGGACGAGGACTTCGTGACCCAGAGATGCCCCCCCGCCCGCTCGGCGAGAATAACATCGGTAAAGGTGCCGCCCACATCGAGGGCGAGGGCAAAGCGCTGGCTGGACATCACGGTCCTCCACTGACGGGGAGCGTCTGCCCGCTGATCCATCCCGCATGATCCGAGGCGAGGAACAGGACCGCCTTGGCGATATCCTCCGGCGTTCCGAGCCTCCGCATCGCAATGCTGTCGATCAGGGCTTGCTGGCCTTCAGGACCGTAAGAGTCCCATTGCCGCACGTAATCCGGCGAGGTCGGCATAAACCCCGGCGCGACCGAATTGACGGTGATCCCGAACGGGCCGAGTTCGGCGGCAAGCTGGCGCACCAACCCGATCTGGGCGGCCTTCGCGGTTCCATAGCTCTGTATGCCGGTGCGGGAAACCCCCAATCCGGCTTTGCTGGAGATGACGATGATCCGCCCTTTACCCGCGCGTTTCATGGCGGGGGTCACGGCGCGGGCGACGTTAAAGGCCCCATCGACATTCACTTGCTGAATCATGCGCCAGTCTTCGTCGGTTACGTCCTCGATGGCGGTTTTCGGACGGCTCCGCACCCCACCGGCAGAGTGGATCGCGATATCGACTGGCCCGACTTTATCGACCAGTGCCGTGACGGCGCCGGAATCCGTCACATCGAGCCGATGCGGCGTCACCGACCCCCCCCGCGCCGGTGAGGCGCTGTAGACGACGGCGTCGAGTTCGCCCGCTTCGATATCTGCCGCGTGTACCGTTCCTCCGAGGGCCGCGAAGGCATGGACGATCCCACGCCCGATCCCGCGCACGGCTCCCGTGACAAGCACAGTGCGCCTCCCGAAGGCGATCTCCATGACTATTCCGCCGCCGTCGGGAGGAGTTGCGGAAACTCGATCAGCAACGCCTCGAAGAGCGCCCGCACGTCGTCGCCATTCGTCGCCGGAGCCTCCTTAGCGGCGATGGCGGCGAAGATGCGGTGCTTGGCGTAGAAGCGCCAATGCACCGGCAGGCTGGCGAGGCACTCGGTCAGCGCATCGTAATTGGCATCGGTCCATACCGCTTCGAACGCCTCACGTCGGGAGCCGAGATCGTAGAAGCCGTCATCCTTCCCCGGCGCGGCCCTTTCGGCTCGCAAAGCGTCGGTTGCCGGAATGTCGATGCCACCCTCACCAATCACAACACTATAGGCATCCCGCGCATGATCGGCGGTCACCCAGCCGCGCCTGTAATCCAGCAGCACGGCCTGCGGGTCGCGTGTCAGCGGATCGCCCCAACCGCCCGCCCCGCCGCAAGTGACATGAATGATGTCGCCCGGCCCCATACTCAGGATATCGGTGTTCCGAAGATTCACTTCATGGTCAGTGTCGGGGTTCTTGATGAATTTCGACGCTCCGCCCGCCTTGCCGCCTGCGATGCCCCAGCCAGTGAAGGTGGTGCGGTCGCGGTTGCGGGCGGTTACTTTGGTATTCGGTGAGAACGCCTGAAACACCATGTCGGTGCCAAGGCCCCCCCGGTGTTTGCCGGGTCCGGCGGAATCCTGCGCCAACCCGTAGCGCAGCACCTTGATCCCGGCCTCGACCTCGTTAATCTCGACCGGGGTGTTCTTGAGGAAGCCCTGATTGGCACCAGAGCCATCTGTCCCGTCTCCCGCCGCGCGTCCGCCCGAACCGCCGGTCATCGGATTGATCGCCGCCATGATGCGCCGTCCCGTGCGGTTGTCGATAGTGTTGACGTTCATGATCGGGCCGCCCGATGCAGGTGCCCCCATCAGGCGATCCGGTGCGGCCTGCGCAAAGGCCCCGAAGGTCAGACCATGCAATCGGTTGCAACTCAACGTCCGCATCCCCACCGCCGCCGGAAAGACCGGATTGATCATGGTACCGGAGGGCAGGATACAGCGGCAAACCCGCGTGATCCCCGAGTTCAGAAAGAGCGACGGATCGAGGGAATAGAGGACATAGACCATCCCAACGAGCAGCAGTACATGCCGCTCGTCGCCCCCTGTCGGCATGTTCATCGAGGATTCGAGCTGCGGGTCGGAACCGGTAAAATCGAAGACCAGTTCATCGCCCTTGATGATCAAGGTCAGCTTCATACGGCAGGGCCAACCGTCGACCGCATCCTCATCGATGTAATCCGCGAAGGGGTATGTCCCATCGGGCAGGTCACGCACGATGGCACGGGCCTGCGCCTCCGCATAGTCGAGCAGATCGCCGACGCCTTCCTTGAAGGTCTCGATCCCGAAGCGCTCGATCATCTCCTTCACCTTGCGCTCACCGGTGTTGCAGGCCGCAATCTGGGCCTTGAGGTCGCCCCAGTTCTGGTCCGGTGCGCGGACATTGGCGAGGAAGATGTCGAGAACCTGCTGGTTCAACTCGCCTTTCTTGAGGATTTTCGCGGGCGGAATACGGACCCCTTCCTGATGCACTTCGGTCAGGGTGCGCGACAGCGAAGCGGGGACCGCGCCGCCCACATCGGTATTGTGGATATGGCCGACCGAGAACGCGACGATCTCGCCCTCGTGGAAGATCGGCTTCCAGATATGCATGTCGGGTGGATGCGTGCAGACGTAGCCCGAATACGGGTCGTTCGTCATGCAGATATCGCCCTCTTCATACTCATCGATCATGCGGATCGCACGACCGTAATTGAGGCCCACGAACCACGTCGCGCCCAGCTCAGTCGGCGTCGCGAAAGTCTCGCCTTCAGGGGTGGTCAGACCAGTGGTAAAATCCTCGGTTTCCTTCACGAAAGTCGAATGGGCCGTGCGATAGAGCGTAAACGCCATGCTCTCTGCGGCGGCGCGGGTATGGTTCTTCAGGATTTCCAGTGTGACCTTGTCGATAGCCATGCTTCAGGCCTCCTGCTCTATGACGAGATTGCCCCAGACGTCGATATGAGCATCGAAGCCGGGGGGAATGATCGTCGTGCAATCGTCCTGACTGACGACCGCAGGGCCGGTCAGGGTGTTGCCACAGTCGAGTTCTGACCGGGCATAGAGGTTTGCGGTGCGCGCCGCTCCGTCGAGAAAGATGTCGATATTGCCGACAGGTTTGGCGACGGCATCGGTCATCGTCCCCGGCTGGAAATCCGGTTTCGCGACGCTGCCACTGACGACAAGGCGCAGGTTGACGATCTGCACCGGCGCTTCGGGGTCGGAATGGTCGTAGACCGCCGCGTGTTCGGCGTGGAAGGCTTCCGCAATCGGCAAAATACGTCCAGCGGAAATATCGGCACGCTTCACTTGCGTTTCTATCTCGTAGGATTGGCCCTGATAGCGCATGTCGGCGGTAAAGATCAGGCGGGCCTCGCCCTCGAACCCCTGCTCGTCGCGCAACCATGCGAGGGCCTGCCGCTCCAGATCGACGGCGTGGCCTTCCAGCACCGCCAGACCGCCCTCATCCAGATCGACGAAGGCAGTGCGGATGAAATCATTGCGGATATCGGCGATCAGACCACCATAGGCGGAGAGGACGCCGGGGGTCGGTGGCACGATCACCCGACCTATCCCCAATTCGCGGGCCAGCAGGCAGGCGGTCATCGGCCCCGCCCCGCCAAACGCCAGCAGCGCGAAGCTTCGCGGATCGGCTCCGTGGCGGGACATCAGTTTGGAAATCTCCAGATACATGCCGGAGATCGAGACACGGATGATGCTCTCGGCGGTCTCCTGCAATCCGAGGCCGAGGCGCGTGGCCAGCCCGCCGACCGCACGATCCGCCGCTGCGCGGTCGAGCGTGACAGCCCCGTAGCCGAGTTCCGCGCCGCCCAGCAGACCGAGCGTGGCGAAGGCATCGGTGATTGCGGGGCGCTCCCCACCTTGGCCATAGCATGCCGGACCGGGCGTAGAGCCTGCGCTTTCGGGACCGACTTTCAGCATCCCGAAATCATCGATCCAAGCAATCGACCCGCCCCCCTCACCGATGGAGGTGACGGATACGGTCGGAACGTAGATCGGGAAGTCTCCGACCATCTCCCCCGTTCCGAAGGCGGGCTTGCCATCGCGGATCACTGCGACATCCGCGCTGGTGCCGCCGACATCGAAACTGAGGACGTCGCTGGCACCAATACGCGCGGCCACGTCCGCCGCCCCGATAACGCCCGATGCCGTGCCGGACAGTAGGGTCTGGATCGGATTGGTTTTGCCGAGTTCGGCGGCCATGATTCCACCGTTCGACTTGGTGATGAGCAGTTCCGCCGACACCCCGCTCTTGGCGAGGGCGGCTTGCAGCGAGCCGATATAATCGGCCACCCGCCGCTGTACGTATCCGGCTACCGTGGAGGTAACGGTGCGCTCGTATTCACGGATGACAGGCCAGACATCGGACGAAAGCGTGACGGTCATCTCCGGCGCAGCCTCGGCGATGATTCCGCGGACCTCCCGCTCATTATCGGGATTGGAATAAGCGTGAAGCAAGGCGACGACGATGGTGTCGGCGCCGTCCGCTGTCGCGGCGGCAACGGCGGCGCGCACATCGGCGGCATCCACTGCCGTCTCGACGCTGCCATCCTTGAGCATCCGCTCGGTGATGCCATACACGCGCTCACGCGGGGCCAGCGGTGCCGGACGCCGCGAGAAGATGTTGTAGGGATCGGGCACCTTGAGCCGCGCGACTTCGAGAACATCCTCGAAACCCTGCGTCGTGAAGAGCGCCAGTTCCGCACCACGCCGCTGAATGACGGTGTTCACACCGACCGTCGTGCCGTGGCTGAAATAGCCGATGGAAGACGGCTTCAACCCGTAACGCTGGTCGATCTCGGCGATCCCGTTCATCACCTCGGCCCCCGGCGTGGTGGGCGTCGACAGCGTCTTCAGAGTCCTGAGTTCACCCGTCTCCTCATCGAGCACACAAAAATCGGTAAAGGTTCCGCCGATATCGACGGCAACGCGGCACTTCATGCACTGATCTCCTCGGATCGGGGCTTGTCTTCGAATACTTCGGCTTCGATCCCCCGCACCGCCTCGATCAAAGCGGCGACGATGATCTGTTGCTTGCGACGGAAACGGGGAGTGACAGTGACGATGTTCAGGGCCGCATGGGGGCGACCCTCTGCATCGCGGATTGCCACAGCGACTCCGGCGGCCCCCTCGAAACGCTCGTCGATATTGAGGGCGAATCCCTGCGTCCTGCCCTGCGCGATACGGGCGAGAATGTCGTCCACATCGATCAGGGTCTTGTCCGTCAGGGCAACGCGGTCGGTTTCTTCCAAATACCGCCGCACCCGTTCTTCCGGCAGGTATGCCATGACCGCATACCCCATGGCGGTGCAGTACCCCGGCAAGATGGGCGTTTGCGACACGTCATAGCGGATCGCAAGCGGGCTGACCCGGTGCGCGAGAATACGGATATCGAGTCCCGGCGTCGGGGCCGCGAGGACGACGCTTTCCTCATGCGTTTCCAGCAATCGGTCGAGCCATGGCTGGGCCGCGCGGTAGATGCGCCCCGCGGCACCGCCGATCCACCCCCCTTCGCGAAGGGCCGGTGTCAGGCGGAATCGCTCGTCTTCGTCGCGCTGGATATAACCACGCTGCTCCAGTGTACTCATCAGCATATGCGTCGAACTCTTGGGCAGGCTGAGGATTTTCACAACATCGCGCAAGGCAAGCGCCCGGTCGCTCGACGCGAATAATTCGACGATGTCCAGAACACGGCGCGCAGATTTAACCTGATTGTCCATATATGTGACCGTATGTCCCGATGTGCGGATAAAGATTGACGCTTGGTTAACGCTACGTCAATGTTTGAGTCGGTTTCACAGTTCAGACGGGGTCCGATGGCGGAACTGGATCAGAAAGTGGCAATCGTTACAGGGGGCGCGCGTGGCATCGGTCGCGGATGTGCCCTCGCTCTGGCCGAACACGGCCATGCGGTTGCTCTGGTCGATGTTCTGGTGCCGGAAATGGCGAAGACGAAGCTAGAGATCGAAGGTCTGGGAGTACCCTGCCTGACCTTCGAAGCCGACGTGTCCGACCATGCACGGGCAAAGACCGTCGTGGCCGAGTTACTCGCGGCATGGGGCCGCATCGACGTCCTGATCAACAATGCGGGCCGCTCCATGCCGATCGGGATCGACGAGATTACCGAGGACCAGTGGGACTCCGCCATCGACGTGAACCTGAAGAGTTGCTTCAACTACATTCAGGCGGTGGTGCCGACGATGCGCGCGCGGGGATTTGGGCGGATCGTCTCCATGTCGTCGCTCAACGCCCATTCGGGCGGCGTGACTGCAGCGGTCAGCCGCTTTGCCTATGCGGCGGCCAAAGCCGGGATCGTCGGGATGACACGTGCGCTGGCCAAGGAACTCGGGCCGGATATCGCGGTGAACTGCGTCTGTCCGGGCCTCATCAAGACCGAGATCACCAAGAATGCGGTCATTCGCGAGCGTGAACCGCAACTGATCGAGGGGATCGCGCTCAAACGCTGTGGTACGCCGCAGGATGTGGCGGGGCTGGTCGCTTATCTCGCCACGACGGAGCCGAATTTCATCACGGGGCAAGACATCACCATCGACGGATTCCAGTGGAACAGATGAACCATTGAAATCCTGGCGAGAGCAGGCACGGAGACACATTCAGAAAGGAACGGCGATGACACTCTTATCTCTGAAGCACGGCTTGGCCCGGTTCGGTGCGGCAGCGTTTCTGGCGCTCGGTGCACTGACCGCCCAGCCGATGACAGCAATAGCGGGCGGCAAGTTCGTGTTCGCCAACTCATCGGCCTATGACACGCTCGACCCCCATGCGGTGTTCGACGTGGGCCGCGTCGCCTCGCGCATCAACATGTATGACGGCCTGATGCGCTGGCAGGACAATCCTCCGGTCCTGAAGCCATGGCTCGCCGAGAAGGTGGATGTCTCCGATGACGGCCTGACCTACACGTTCACGCTGCGCGATGCGAAATTCCACGATGGCTCGCCGGTCGAAGCCTCCGACGTGGTCTATTCCATCGACCGCATTCTGGAGATGAAGAAGGGGGCCTATTCGCTCTTCGAAGGCACCATCGCGATAGGATCGACCAAGGCCCCTGACGCGAAGACGGTCGTGTTCACCCTCTCGAAGCCCTCGGCGGTCTTCCTCGCCACCGTGCCGGAAATTTACGTCGTGAATGAGGAAGTCGTGACGGCAAATTACGACGGCGACGATCTGGGAACCACATGGCTGTCGAAGAATGGCGCGGGGTCCGGTTCGTTCAAGCTCAAACGCTACGATCCCGCAATCGGCTGGCAGGCCGAGCGTTTCGACGATCACTTCTTCGGCTGGGACATGGTCGATGACCCGCTCGATTCCATCGAGTTCCGCACCGTGGTGGAGATCAACAGCCGCGTGCTGGGCCTGATGAACGGCGATTTCCACGGCACTGACGGCTATCTGCCGCAGGATCAGGTGAAACGCCTGCGCGACAGCGACGACGTCTATGTGGATGAGCAGGAATCCATGCGGATTTTCTACTCGATCATCCATAATGGGCGCGAGCCGATGAGCGACCAGAACTTCCGCAAAGCGCTCAGCTATTCGTTCGATTACGATGGGTTCATCAATGATATCCTTTCCGGGTCGGTGGCTCGCGATCCAGTTCCGCTGCCCAACAATATGTGGGGTGCGCCAGCGGATGTGGAGGGCTACACTTACGATCTAGAGAAGGCGAAGGAATATCTCGACAAGGTCGAGGGCGATATCCCGGAGATCACCATCGGCGCGCTTGCAGGCTATGGCCAGACCGAACAGGCCGCCGCCCTGCTCCAGAACGGTCTCAACAAGATCGGCATCAAGACGAAGATCGTGGCCGAGCCATGGCCCGTCGCCTCGGGCAAAATGCGCGACGAGGAGCAGATGTACGACCTGCTGTTCCTCTGGAAATCGACCTATTACGCCGATCCAAACAACTGGTTGGGCGAGATGTATGCCTGCGAACAGATCGGGGCGCGCAACAACTCGTGGTACTGCAACGAGGAGGTGGACAAGCTGCTCTCGGAAGCGCGGACCAGCACCGATCAGGAACTGCGCAAGGCCAATTACGAAAAGGCCAACATGATGCTGATGGAGGATGCCGCCGGTATCTACATCTACAACACCAAGTGGTTCGGCCCCTTCAACAAGAAGGTCAAGGGCGTGCGTTTCTCTCCCATCGGCAACGGTCAGGAGATGCGCTGGGTCTCGATGGAGTAACCCTCTGACGGTTTCGTGCGGCCTGTCGCGGGCCGCACGTTTTCTACGACTGGAGTATCCTGTGACCCACCTTGATCGCCTCTCACGCTGATGCGCGTACTGGTCCTCATCGTCAACCGGTTGCTCTGGTTCGTGCCCACGTTGCTGGGCCTGCTAATCATCACCTTCACGATCACGCACATTATCCCCTCTGATCCGATTGCCTTCATTGCAGGTGACAATGCGAGCGCCGAACAGATCGCGCAGTTGAAGGAAAAATTCGGCATCGACAAGCCGATCCCCGTCCAGCTCTGGAACTACATTGTCGGCGTTGCGCAGGGCGATTTCGGGAAAAGCCTCTACACCCAGCGCCCCATCGCCGACGATCTCGTCTCCCGCTTGCCCGCGACGCTGGAACTGACCCTTGTAGCGGTGCTGCTTGCCGCGATCATCGGTATTCCGCTCGGTGTCCTTGCAGCGGTGAACCGCAATTCATGGATCGACCACATCCTGCGGATTTTCACCGTCTCCGGCCTCGCGATTGCCGCGTTCTGGCTTGCGATCCTGTTCCAGCTTCTCTTCGCGATGGAATGGGGGCTGACGCCGTTGCAGGGCCGGGTCGATGGATGGGGACCGGATGTCGTGACCGGGTTCTTCCTGATCGATTCTCTCATCATGGGCGACTGGGCGGTGTTCTGGGATGTCGTTCATCACATGATCCTGCCTGCCATCACCCTGGCCTTTCCGGCAATGGCAACCGTAATGCGATTCACACGTGCGGGCGTTCTCGATGCGATCAACTCCAATTACGTTGATTACCAGCAGGCCATGGGCGTACCGCGCCGCGTGGTGATCTGGCGTTACGTTCTGCGCAATGCGCTGATCGGGACGGTCACGCAGCTTGGCCTGATCTTCGGCTCACTGATCGCAAACGGCGTGGTGGTGGAGGCGGTGTTCGACTGGCCGGGGCTGGGCCTCTATGCGGTGCAGTCGATCCTGCAATCGGATTACAATGCGATCATGGGCTTTACGCTCGTCATGGGCACGATCTTCATCATCGCGAACCTGCTGGTCGATATCACCCATGGCCTGATCGACCCCCGCGAGGCACGCTGATGAAGACAGCCCTGTTCCTGCTCCGCAAGCTCGCCTCGGATCGCACGGCAGCCTTGGGCGCGTTGCTGATCCTGATGCTCGTCGTCGCCGCCATCGCAGCGCCCGTGCTGTCCACCCATCCCGGCGACGTATCGGAGTTCCATCCGCCCGAACGCCTGCAAGGCCCCTCGCTGGAGCATTTCTTCGGTACGGATCGAATGGGGTCCGATATCTATTCGCGCATCCTGTTCGGGGCGCGCATCACGATCTCGATTGCCGTGATCGCTATCGGAGTCTCGGTGCTGATCGGCGTGCCGATAGGCTTGATCGCAGGGTACTATCGCAACTGGGTGTCCGATGCGCTGATGCGGGTATCCGACGTCTTTCTCGCCGTGCCGCAGATCGTGCTGGCCATTGCTATCGCGCAGACACTCGGGCCGAGCATCGAAAATGTCATCCTCGCGCTCTCGGTAACGTATTGGCCCTTCTGGGCGCGGCTGGTCTATTCGGAAACGCGCTCGGCGCTGAACGAAACCTATGTGGAGGCGTCCATCGCGCTGGGGGCCTCGCCGTGGCGGGTGATGCTGCTGCATGTGCTGCCCAACATCTCCTCCTCGGTCATCGTCCGCACGACCATCGGCATGGGCGGGACGATCCTGACGGCGGCGACCTTGGGCTTCCTCGGCCTTGGCCCCCCTGCCCCGACCCCCGAATGGGGACGGATGATCGCGGAGAGCCGCGAGTTCCTGCCCGAAGCGTGGTGGTACGCTACCGCGCCGGGGCTGGCGATCTTTCTGGTGGTGATGGGGTTCAACCTGCTTGGCGACGGGCTGCGCGACATCCTCGACCCCCGCACGCGGCGGTCTGTCGATGGGTGATGAGTTGCTGAAAGTCACCGATCTACAGGTCGGCTTTTCTACCGAAGGCGGGCTGGCGCGCGTTCTCGACCATGTGAATTTCAGCATCGATACCGGAGAGATCGTCGGCCTCGTCGGTGAATCCGGCTGCGGCAAGACCACCCTCGCCCGGTCGATCCTCGGCGTCCTGCCGAAGAATTCCGCGCGCATCGGATCGGGCGAAATTCGCTTTCAGGGCCGCAACCTGCTTGCAGAAGATGAGGCCACACTGGCGACGGAGGTGCGAGGACGACAGATTACCTTCGTCCCGCAAGACCCGTTCTCCTCGTTCAACCCTGTCTTCACCATCGGCGCGCAGATCGAGGAGCTGATGAAATGGAAATCCCCCGCCATCGAGGCCGGAGCGCGCGTCGGTCGCTACAGCCGAACCCGGCGCAAGGAAGACCGCGAGCGGGTGATGGAACTGCTCCGTACCGTTCAGCTTCCCGATCCGGCGGCGATCCTCGCGAAGTATCCCCATGAGGTTTCGGGCGGACAGCGCCAGCGCCTCATGATCGCCATGGCACTGCTGCCAGAACCCCGCCTCATCATAGCGGACGAACCGACCACGGCCCTCGACGTCACCATTCAGGCGCAGATCCTCAAGCTGTTGCGGCGTTTGGCGACAGACTTGGGCGTCTCCGTCTTGTTCACCACCCATGATCTCGGCACGGCCTATGAAATCTGCGACCGGATCACGGTGATGTATGCGGGGCAGGAGGTCGAGAGCGCCCCGTCGGACGAGTTCTTCGCCGCCCCCGCCCATCCCTATACCGTGCGCCTTCTGCAATCGCTGCCAAGCCGGGACCGGGGGATCACCGGGATTCCGGGATCGATCCCCGGCCTGATCGCCCCGCCACCCGGATGCCGGTTCCATCCACGCTGCGACCTCGCAACCGCGGAGTGTTCGGCCACCCGACCCGGTATCACAGAGGTCGGCGCGAACCATCTCGTGCGCTGCTATCACCCCGAAACGACGACGGAGGCGGCACCATGACCGATCTCCTGCGGCTCGAAGGGCTGAAGAAATACTTCCCGATCCTCAACGCCTGGAAACGGCGAACCGGATGGCTGCGCGCGCTCGATGACGTCAGCCTGACGGTCGAACGCGGCGAAATCCTCGGCGTCGTCGGCGAGTCGGGCTGCGGGAAATCCACCCTCGGCAAGACGGTCATGGGCATCCACCCCCCCACGGGGGGCCGGATCATCTTCGAGGGCAACGACATCACCGACCTGAAACCGCACGAGTCGCGGGAATTGCGGCGTGATCTGCAATATACCTATCAGGATCCCGGTGCCTCGCTCGATCCGCGCTGGAAGATCGGGCGGTCGCTGGACGAACCGCTGGTCATCCATACCGACCTGAACCGCGCCGCCCGCAAGGAGCGGGTGCGCGAAATCCTCGCCGCCGTGGGCCTGCCGGAGGGGCATCTCGATCTCTATCCGCACGAGATTTCCGGCGGACAACAGCGCCGTGTCGGGCTGGCGCGTATCCTGACCCTGCAACCGTCTCTTGTGGTGCTGGACGAGCCGACATCGGGGCTGGATGTTTCGGTTCAGGCGACGATCCTGAACCTGTTTCTCGATCTACAGAAACAGTTCGACCTGACCTATGTGTTCATCAGCCATGATCTTTCCGTGGTTCGCATGATCTGCGACCGCGTGGCGGTAATGTATCTGGGCAAGGTTGTCGAACTGGGCGAGACCGAAGCGGTATTCTCATCGCCGCGCCACCCCTATACCCGCTCGCTTCTGTCGGCGATTCCGATGATCGGCGAGCGGCGGATCACCGAGGATTTCTGGCTGGAGGGCGAGCCGCCCGACCCCGGCAACTTGCCCTCCGGATGCCGCTTCCGCACCCGCTGTCCGCTGGCAGAGGCCCAATGCGCCGAGGTGTCGCCGCCGTTGGTCGATCATGGCTCCGGCCACGCGGATGCGTGCCTGTTATCCGAGCGAGCGGGTTGAGATGGCCGTCCTCGTCACCGGCGCGGCCTCCGGTATCGGGCACTGTCTGGTGCAATCGTTCCTGGGCGACGGACGGGCGGTGGTCGGCATCGACCGGGATGCGATGGAGGCAGCGCCGGGGTTCCATCCGATCCGGGCCGATCTGACGGACCCCGATGATCTCGCGCAGGCCGTCGAGCGGGCCGTCGCCGCCCTGCCCTCCCTCGATGCGCTGGTGAATTGTGCGGGCATCTATCCCGTCACGCCGATGCTCGACCTTGCCGCCAACGAATGGGATGCCGTCCTCGACCTCAACCTGCGCGCCCCGTTCCTGCTGACACAAGCACTCGCGCGACACTGGATTGCGGCGAAGACGGAAGGCGCGGTCGTCAACGTCGCCTCGACCGCCGCCACCCTCGCGCGGCCCGGTACGGCCCATTATGCCGCCTCGAAAGCCGGATTGCTCCAGATGACGAAGGTCATGGCCCTCGAACTCGCGCCGCATGGTATCCGCGTCAATGCCATTGCCCCCGGACTGATCGCGACCGAACGAGTGATGGCCCACGCAAAGGGAGACGGCGCGGCGGAACATCACGCCAAGCTCTCCCGCATTCCCGCGAGCCGAGAGGGATCGTCCGAAGAAGTCTGCGATGCAATACGGTGGCTGCTCTCGCCAGCCGCCGCCTATTGCGTCGGTTCCGTCCTCACTCTCGACGGCGGCTATACCTTGGGTATCCCGAGTTATTGACCGACCAACGCTCAGGAGAAGTCCGCATCATGGAGCAGTTCTTCAATCTCGACCCGTCCCTTTACGTGCACCCGGATGTCCTTGATGCGGAGCGGCGCAGAATTTTCTGGCGAAGTTGGCAGCTTCTCGGGCCAGCTTCTGACGTAACCGAACCGGGCCGTTACGTCGCGGCGGATGTTGCCGGTCTCGGCGTCATCGCCATACGCGGGCGGGACGGGGCCTTGCGCGGGTTCAGGAACGTCTGCCGCCATCGCGGCGCGCGGCTGCTGCCGCAGGGCAAGGGACAATGCGGGCTGATCGTCTGCCCCTATCACAAATGGTCCTACAGCGACACGGGCGCGCTGGTGCAGGCCCCGTGGTTCGGCAAGGATCCCGCCATCATCCCGGAAGACTGGCCGTTGGAGGAAATTCATCTCGATACGTGGCGCGGCCTGCTCTTCGCGGCGGTCGATCCGGTGGAATCGCTGCTCGACCAGCTCGGCGATACGGTGGCGGAACTGGCGGGCGAACCGCTGGAGAGCTACACGGCGGCGGGCACGGCGAAAGTCGAGTTCGACGCCAACTGGAAAATCTACACGGACAATTTCGTCGAAGGATACCACATCCCCGGTACGCACCCCTCCTTCTACGCCGCCATCGATTTCGAGGCTTTCTCAACCACGGCGCATGACGGACTGGTGCGGATGACCGCGCCGCCGAAGGACGACCTGTTCTATCGCGGCAAGTGGCTGTGGATGTGGCCGAACTGGACGCTCTCGCTGTTCGACGGCGGCATGAACACCTCACGCATCAATCCGCTCGGCGTGGACCGCACGGAACAACGCTATGATTTCTACTTCGCAGACACGTCACCGGAAACCGAAGCAGCACGCAAGAAGACCATCGAGAGCAATCTCGCCGTCGTGCGTGAAGATATCGACATCTGCGCCGATACCCACCGGAACTACGCCGCCGGTTCCTACACCCCCGGCCCCCTCTCCGCCCGCCACGAACTCGGTGTGCATTACTTTCAGGAACGGGTGCGGGTGGCGCTCGATGACGGCAGCGCGCCGGTTTGATCCGGATTTGCAGTTTCGTTGTGCATTGTACACGTCCGCTATGAGCGTAGTGTTGCTACTGGCTGGGAAGAGAAAACCTGTCGAAACTCAAGCGGTTTTGTTGGGGGTTTTTGGCGCGCTGGAAAGCGACCTCGGAGAGAACCATGACCCCGGACGGATACATCGCTCACCCGCTTGACAAAGCCGCAATCAGAGAACCGTTTATGATAGCTCTTAACGACAAGCTGACGTCGCTCCTAGCACATGCGAAAGGTCTGCTGACCCTTCGGGAGTGGAAATTCAGACCGGGATACCATCCCGAAACCTGAACCACCGACCCGCCCCCTTCACATCCCTGCCTGCTCCCGGCAATGGCGCGCGACATCGGCATGGGTGCCGAACCAGACGCCCGCATGGCCCTGCATGTACTGGATCAGTTCCTCCAGCACCTGAAGGCGGGAGCGGTGGCCGATGAAATGCGGGTGCATGGTCAGCAGGAAGAGGCCCCCATCCTCATAGGCCCCGTCGAATTCGCGCATGAAGATTTCCAGCACCCCGGAGGGTGGCGTATAGGGCCGCGCGCCGCCGAACCGGTCCATCGCCCAATAGGGCGCGTCGTCGCGTATCCACTCGACGGGCAGTTCGACCACCCCGGTCGGTTCGCCGTTTTCGAGGATTTCGTAGGGGTCATCATCCGCCATCAGCGAGCTGTCATAGATCAGGCCCATCTCGCGGGTGATCGAGAGCGTGTGCTGACTGAAATCCCAGCTTGGCGTGCGGATGCCGACCGGGCGCTGGCCGCTGATCTCTTCCAGCTTGTCGGCAGCACGCATCTGTAGGTCGCGCTCGTCGTCGGGCGGCAGGGTGCTGTTGAGTTCGTGTATCCAGCTATGGATGCCGATTTCATGGCCCTCTGCCACGACGCGGCGTTGTTCGTCCGGGTGAAGCATGGCGACGACGGCGGGGACGAAGAACGTGGCCTTCGCATCGTATTTACCGAGCAGGGCGAGGATGCGCGGAACACCGACACGCGAGCCGAATTCGCCCTGACTGAGCTTGCCGGGGGAGGATTGGCCCCAGCGCAGGGTCTGGGTCTCATGGTCGGAATCGAAGGAAAGCGCCACAGCGCAACGCGCGCCGCCCGGCCACGCATCGGGCTTGAGCGACCGCCCTGCTCGAACCCTTTCGACGATGGGTCGCCATTTCTCCTCAGGCCACTTCCAGCTATCGGCCTGTTCCGGCATTCCGCCGTCCCCCGGTTTCGCCATGTCGTCCTCCATCGAAATGCAGATGGGCAAGGGTATCATCGACTGCGAACGCGGGAAAGTATCGCCGGATGCAAGGTTTCACTCTAGCATTGCGCCATGCGTTCGGCTCTCCTTCCCTTGGGCATCGCCATGGCCCCGCAGACGGCCCTGTCTGTCGTGCAGACCGGTATTCCCGTCCTTGCCCCTGCCATCGTCCTCTCGATGGGGATGCAACCGGAGGCGGTCGGCTTGATCGGCGGATTGATGGGTTTCGGAGCCGTCTGGTTCTTTGCCGCGAACCGGGTCATTACCCCGGTATTGGGGCCTTTACGGGCGCTGTGGATTGCCTGCGCACTCGCAGGAGTCGGCGTGGCGATGATCCTGACGGGTCTGATGGCCTTCGTGTTTATCGGCGTGATCGCCGTGGGATTCGCCTATGCGATCAGTGCCCCGGCGGGCAGCCAGATTCTCTCACAGCATACGCCAAAGGCCTTGTGGGGAACGATCTTCTCGATCCGGCAATCCGGCGTCCCCATCGGCGGGGCCTTCGCGGGGCTGGTAGGGGCCGGATTGGCCGAAGCCCATGGCTGGCGCGTCGGCATGGTCGCGCTGGTGGTCGTCCCTGTGATCTGCGGTGTGCTGCTGCTCCTCGCCCCCGAACGATTCAGAGGCGGCACGAACGGCGAGGCGTTCCGCGCGAAACCGATCTTCGATCCCCGCAATGCCCGCCGCCCCTTCCGGACATTGCGGGAGTTCCCGGCGCTGCGCCCGGTCACGATTGCCAGCCTGGGCTTTGCCATCGGGCAGGGCACGTTCTTCTCGTTCCTGACCACCTTTCTGACCGATTCAATCGGGTTAAGTCTGGCACTGGCCGGATTGCTCTACTCCATCGCTCAGGTCGCCAGCTTCGCCGGACGGATCGCAGCAGGGGTCGTCGCGGATGCCATCGGATCGACGCGCCTCATGCTGATGGCCATGGCCGTGGCGTCATCGCTCGCCCTCGTTATGATCGCATGGATCGACCCCGGCTGGCCGAAAGGATGGCTCTATCTCTGCGCCGTCATCGCGGGCATCTCGACGGCGACCTGGAACGGGCTTTTCCTTGCGGAGATCGCGAAACTCGTCCCGGCAGAGCGCGTCTCGGAAGCGACCGCGAGTTCGACCTTCTTCACCTTCGTCGCCTATATGCTCGCTCCGCCCCTGTTCGGAGCACTCGTCTGGGTCGGAGGATACGGCCTCGCGTATCACATCATGGCCGGTCTGGTTCTCACCGCCGGGCTCGCCTTGTTCACGGTCCCCACAGATCGCAAGCAAATCAAACGCTAAGGTTAGCCGCCCTATTCCTTCTCTGATGCATCGGCATCGCGAATGTGGGATGTGGCATCAATGAGATAGCCGGAAACAGTGCGGAGCAAGCTGACAGCAATCTGGGGGTCGTTCTCGATCACTTCCATCAGTTCCCGCGCCCCGATCCGCAGGCCGGTGACATCCTCGCGCACCACCAGGTTGAGCGGGCGGCGGTCGCCCCGGATAACCGACAGATCGCCGATCAGGCGCCCCGCCCGCACGAACCGCTGTTCGAATCCAAAGTTTTCGGCCTCCTCCCATGCCAATTCGGCCACGCCGCCGGTGATGAGATAGGCCGCATCCGCCTCCTCTCCCGTGCGAAAGATATATTCCCCTTCGCCCGTCTCGAACCATTGCGAGGCAAAGGCGAGCAGGCGCAGCTGCGACCGTGACAGCCCGTCGAACAGCGATACCGCTCCAAAGGCCCGGATCTTGCGGGCCAGATCGGACTGACCGGGCATGGAGCTGTCCTGTTCGGTGGGGTCTGCACCGCTGTCGATCAGCTTGCCGTCGGCGATCTCCATGACGATGTCGAAATCCTCGGGCCGCTCGACCCTCGGTTCAAGATAGATGATGGTGCTATCCGGCAGCAGGCGGCGCACATTACCCCGGATCGCAAGCCGTTGCTTCGGTTCGAAATTGGCAAGGGCGTTTTCGAGGATCAGCACATCGGGCCGCCGCATCGCCGCGCGGACGAAGGAAATACGTTCATGCACCCCCGGCCCAAGATTGCTGCCCCCCGCCGGGAGCATCATGTCGCCTATGAGTGCGGCCACATCGCCCCGCAGCCCCGCCTCTTCCAGAACCATGGCCATCAAATCACGCAGGCGCTCGGCATCGGTTCCGGCATTGAGCGCGATCTTACCGAAGACGAGGTTTTCCAACACCGTCAAGCCTTCGATGAAGGTATCGGGATGGATGGGCGTAAAGACGCGCGTGCCCCATACACCCCATCCATCGGCGTGATCGCGCCGTATCTCAAGAATTGCCTCTTTCAGGTCATCCGAGAAGGCCTCCCCGATCTGCTCGGCGGAAAAGCAGAACGGCAGCGCCGCCAGCAGGCGGCTGTCGAAATCGCACAGGCCCTCGATCCCACCTGCGGCCCGGCGCTCGTCGATCCGGGCTAACCACTCGAAGACCTCGGTCTCAATGCCCAGACGGCGCAGCAACGGATGCTCGCCCCCGACATGCTCGAACGTCACCGCGATTACGGCCAGCAGGTCGGCCCCCAGCTGCAGCGCGTCTTTCCGCAGGCCTGCATCGTCGAGGAAGGTCTCGAATCCGGGGTCGTTCGCCAGCACATCGGGTTTGAGTTTCTGCTTGGCAACGGCGTAGAGAATGTTGCCGCCGATGGCCTGACCGGGGTTGAAGCGGTCGACATCGAAAACATGGACGATCCGGTCGAGGCCCGCTGCCTTCATCAGCCTTCGCGCTTCGGGGCGCAGGGCGACGAGTTCCTCGGCCAACCGCATGTGGCGGGTGGGATCGAAGGTGGTGGTGATGCATCGTTCGAACAGCGCCCTGTCTGTACCCAGTGTTTCGGCGATCTGCTGCCACCAAGCGATGATGTCGTCTTCGGTCTCAAACCCGCCCTGCCGCATGTTCAACCATGGCACCCCGACCGGATCAGGGCTGTTGCCGGTGCGTTTGGCTTCCACCAGCGCCGCGCGAATGGCGGGGTCGGCGGCAGCGCTGTGCGGGCAAGGGGCGGTTCGCAGCGCAAGACGGATGTTATCATCGATCCGGCCCTTGAAGAGGTAAGGCTTGTCTCCCGCGATGCCGATACGGGCGGCGATAACCCCCTGATGCAGCGTATTGAGATCGTGCTCGCCGATCATCACCCGTCCGCTTGTCGGCAGGATCGAACGGGACAGCAATTGGACAATCGCGCGGCGCTCATAGGTATCCGGCGCATGGATCGCGAGCAGCTTCCCCTTCGGGATCGTGAAGGACAGGTCATCGAGGATCGTCCCGCCATCCGGCTCGCGCACCGTGATGTTCTCGAAAGTGATATCTCCGTCAAGACGAGGGATCGTTTCAGGTCGCCCCTCGACCAGCGCGGCATCGATCATCCCGCGAGGAGCAAATTGTTCGATGATCGTGGTGTAGCGCAGGCTCATGTCCTGCGACTGATTGTAATAAGCGAGCAGTTCGCGCCACGGCGCAGAAAGATCCTTGTAGGCCGACAGCGCCGCGACCAGCGCCCCGATCGTCAGCTCACCATTGATGACGAGCGTGCCGCCGATCAGAAAGAAGAAGAAGGGCGTCAACTGGGTTATCAGGTTGTTGACGAACTTCATGAAGTATTTTTTCTGGTATATCCGGTAGCGGATATCGAACAGACGGCCCAATCCTTCGGTAAACTGCGCCAGAGTATAGGGGCCTGCCCCGTTGACGCGGATATCCTCGACCCCCGCCACCGTCTCGCCGATCCGTTCCGAGAACCGCCGCACCTCCTTGACCCGCTCCTTGTTGAGCAGGTTGACCTGACGCTGAAGTTTCGGGATCAGCCATCCCTGCAACGGGATCAGCGAGATCGCCGCCAGCCCGAGCCAGAAGCTCTGGACGAACAGGAACGCGAGGATCGTGAGCATCTGCCCGCCCTGGAACACCGGCTGGGCAATCGCGTCACCCATGATCCCGCCCAGGGGTTCGGCCTCCGACGTGACGATGGAGACCATCTCCCCCTGCGACGTGCGCCGGAAATGCGGCAGCGGAAACCGCAGCACGCGCGAGATAAGCTGATAGCGGAACCGGCGCAGCAACCGTTCGGCCATGATGCCCTTCATCGTGTTGAGGCGCATCTTGATCAGGCCCCACACGATCACCGTCATCAGGAATGCCCCGCAGAGCACCAACAGATATTCCGTGCGCGCCAGCTGATAGCCCCATACGGCCACCGTTTCCGTCGTCGCGCTGATCGCATCGTTGATGATGATCTTGGGTAGTTCCAGCGTTGCATAGAGCACCGGAAACGTCAGTACCGTCAGCGCCAGCACCAGAAACTGCTGTGTGCGACTGTACCTCCAGACAAACGAGAAGAGCGTCGGTTCCATGTCGGCGGGCGATCTGCAAGAGCGATAGCAACGGGGCCGGTTTCCCGACCAAAGCGTGTACTACGGGGAGGTATCTTCCATGACAGGCCACAACCGCCATCGTCAAGCCGTACAGCGGTTTTGTCCGACGAATGACGTGATGCGGAGGTCTAAGCGAGATAGCCGATCATGACCCCAAAAGGCTCGGCAAGACGCGCTCGTCGATCGCATCGATGCGCCCTCCAGTCGATCTTTGAAAACACCTCGTCCAGATGCCTCGCAGCGAGAACGGGAAGCGCACGGACATCCTCACCGCCAACGGACGATCTCGGGAGAAGTTTTTCTTGCCCTGATCATGGCTATACAGCCTCAAGTTGTTGTCACCCGCTCGGGGCAGCGGCGTAGTCGATCCTGAAATTTTTCCGAAGTGCCAAAATTGGGAGATGCATTGACGTGAATTGAACTATTCTGATACATCGTTAAGTGGAAAATCTTAATGGGGAAGAATCGTCATGTCCGGATTTGATGGCATCAAGGGCCATAGAGGCTTCGCCAAAAACCCTTCTAGTACCGCGGATCGTTTCGAGGCCCTCGTTAAGAAAGAACGACCTTCATCAATGCGGCTAGCCGGACATTTCGCTGCAGGTGGAATGCTTGCGTTTGGAGCAGCATCCTGCGCTTCAGCCGACGCTCCCTTCATCGCCGATGGCAATCCGGCCCAAGGCGGAGGCAGTATTTCCACGCCCACCACTCCGACCACGCCCGTAGAAAACCCCTTCATTGCCGATGGCAATCCACTCCAGGGCGGCGGGACTATCTACGAACCAGTTACGCCGGTAGAACCGCCCTTCATCGCAGATGGGAACCCGCTCCAAGGTGGCGGCGTAGACCCCGGACCGATCATTCAGGACGGAACGCCGATGCCGTTACCGCCGGAGCCACCCTTCATTGCGGATGGCAATCCGATGCAAGGCGGCGGGACTATCTACGAGCCAGTCGCACCGGTCGAACCGCCCTTCATCGCAGACGGCAACCCGATGCAAGGTGGCGGCGTAGACCCCGGACCGATTGTTCAGGACGGGACGCCTATGCCGCCGGAGCCACCCTTCATTGCGGATGGCAATCCGATGCAAGGCGGCGGGACTATCTACGAGCCAGTCGCACCGGTTGACCCACCTTTCATCGCCGACGGAAATCCGATCCGGGGCGGAGGGACTATCTACGAGCCAGTCGCACCGGTTGACCCGCCCTTTATCGCGGACGGCAATCCGATCCGGGGCAACGGATCGAGCATGGGGCCGGCCACTCGGGATGACTCGCCTAAAACGGCTGAAAACGGGCGCGCAGACTTCTGGAAACAGTTCAGGCGCTCCTGATGGGGATGCCGCTGTGTTTGCTATACGGTGTTAAGGGTGTTTGCTTACTCTGGCTTCCATGAGTGAAGCCCGTCCCACGATCCGTCGGTCGCCCGAGGAAGGCGATCGACGTAAAGCATTGCTCCGCGAGATCACCCGGCATGGCGTGACCCATGGCACCGAAGACAAGCCGATTATCTCCCGAGACGGACGGCTTGGTACGAGTTGGGTGATGAGCTTTCTGGGCGTCGGCCTGCGCGACCCGTGGCTTTCCGATGCCTGCGACCTGTTGCTGGAACGCCTGAAGGGCTTCGAGGGCAAACAGCTTGCGACCATGGGATTGGGCGCGTCTTCGCTGCTGACGGGCTGCGTGCTGCGCTCAGAGGGTCTCTATAACGGCCTGATCGTCCGCGAGGCCGCCAAGTCGCATGGCTCCGGCAAACAGATCGAAGGGCTGCCCGACCCGAGCGAACCGGTCGTCATCATCGACGATGCCATCGGCACCGGACATTCCGCCCTGACATGCGCGAAAATACTCGAAGAGAACGGCTTCGAGGTCGAGGGCGTCCTCTGCGTAGTGCGGTTCACCTATGACAGCGGGTTCGGGCTGCTGGAGGAAAACGGATATCGGGTTTCCGCCCTCTACGACGTCTATGACGATCTCGTCCCGATGCTGGAGCCGGAGAACCGGCCCGACCCCGACCCGCTGCGGGCGAAGGATATCGTCTGGCGCGACGACGCGGCAGCAGACGGGTTGAGCCCGTTCGCACTGGCGCGGCTTTATCTGCGGGGGGCCCTTGCTGAAGGGGCGATGCCCCGACCACCCCGGTCCCTCGTCATGTCCTTGCCCTGCGAGGGTGGCCTGTGGGTCAGCATGCGCCGGATCGACACGGGCGCATCGGTGGCCCGCATGGGGTTCTGGGTGTTTCCCGGCGAAACACCGCCCTTCGCACCAGAGGCCCTCGCTGAAGCCTGCTGGATGCTGGCAAAACGGGTGCCGAAAGGAGAAAACGGGCTTGCATGGCTGGATTCCTGCGGGCTGGCCCTGTCGGTGTTCGGCCCGCTGGAAACCTGTGCCGAAGGCGATGTCGACAATGCCCGCTTCGGCCTCGTCGCCCGCAGCCGGGAGCGCCCCTGGGCCATCGGTTCGGCCTTGCCCGATATGCCCGGCATTCAAGGGGATGGTCATCAACTGCGCCATGCCTTCCACGTCAACGGAAAGATCAGAGCACTGGAGCCTTTCGCGCTCTATCGCCACAGCGTCGAGAAGCTGATCGAGCCGGGCGCCCCATGGCCCCCGCGTGGCGTGTCCAAGCCCGCGCCGGTGTTGCCCGAAGACCGCGATGCGACAGCGGGCATCCTGATCGAGCGGGCGCGCGGGATACTGGAGGGCGCGCGATCCGAAAGCGATGACGTGTTCCTGCCGGGCGCGGAATACCTGTTCCTGTCGCTCTATACTACATCAGGTCAGGCCGCCTGCGTCGGACGCTCCTGCCGCACTGTCGCCGAGTTCGATGCGTTGGTGCGGGCTGCGGCAAGCGACCCGCGCGTAACGGGGCATGAGCGACGCGATCTGACCCTGCGCCTGAGCGTTCTGGAGGATGGTTGGAGCCAACACGGCACGCCCCCGGCTTTCTGCGCCGGTGTCGATGCCTTGAGCCTGACGGATCAAGGGCGCGAGTCCATCCTGTTGCCTGAAGTCGCGATAGACGAAAATCTCGATGAAGAGGGGTTTCAGGCCCTGTTGCTGGCCAAGGCAGGCGTGGCACAGAATGACCGGCAAATCTGGCGGTCCCTGCGTGTGACATGCTGGGATGAGGGGCGCGTATCGCCGTCGACTCCCAGTTTCCGGGTCGCGCAGAACACCCTGCCCCCCGACCGGCGTGAAGCCGCCGCAGGGTGGGCGCGCTGGCTCGGGGCCAATATCCTGCAAGACACCCTGCCCGAGAGCCTGCTGCCTCTCAGCGGCGAGCGGTTGTGCGTCGCGCAGACGGGACTGCGCGATGCGGCGATCTGGCGTGTGGCGCAAGTGGAGGCAGAGTTCGACCTCGACCCCCATGCCGTGCCGCAAACGCCGGTCTACGGATTACTCCACCGTGAAGCGCGGCGGGCGGCACCGTCTTCGGGAATTAATACATTGGCGACCGCGATCCTGACCGCGCGGCCCTTCCCGGATGCCCGCACGGAACCGGAGGCGTTCTGGCTCGCCCTGCGCGCCCTCGCCAGCGCGTCGGAAATCACCGCTCCCGATACATTCGCCGCAATCCTGAAACGCGCACAGCGCCGTCTCGACGCCCCCACCTTGCCGGGCGAGCGCCTGCTGCGCCTCACCACGCTCTGCGCGCTGATGAAAAAGGGGCATCTGGATAGGCGCGATATCATCGAGTGCGATTCGCGCTGGGCGCAAGCCTCGATCTCGGCGGCGGGCCTGTTCATCACGGCGCAGAAGGATATCGAGGAAACCCTGATGACGGCTCAGGCGGCGGAGGCGATGGCGCTCGCCGCCCCCCTGCTCGATCGGGCAGATCTGTCGGGTACCGCCGCGCGCTGTCTGGACGCACTCACCGCCCTGAGCATCACCACGCCGGAGGGCGGCGCGGTCGTGCGTTCATCCGAAGTACAGAGCGGCGCGCATACCGGCCACACGGTCGCGGCACTGGGGGCCTATGGGGCATGGATGGGCACCTCATGAGTGGGATGCGCCCGATGGCCCATGCAGGGGTCTTCTATCCGCAGGCCCCGGAGATTCTGCGGGCCATGGTCGCGCAGCATCTCAACCGCGCCCGACCCAGCTTTGGCCACCCCCGTGCCATCGTCGCCCCCCATGCGGGCTGGGCGTATTGCGCGCCGGTGATGGCAACCGCGTTTCGGGCAGTCGCGGGGCTGGAGCGCGTGGACCGTCTGTTGCTCGTCGGACCATCGCATTACGATCCGGTCGCGGGCGTCGTGACCACAGAGGCGGAAGCATTCGAGACGCCCTTCGGGTCAGCCCCGGTCGATCAGGCTGCGCTTACAGGCATTCCGGTCGATGCCGATGCCCACGCAAAGGAACATGCGCTGGAGGTGCATCTGCCGTTTCTGCGCGTGTTGTTCCCCGACAGCCCCATTGTGCCGTTGCTTGTCGGCGAGGCTGCGCCAGAGGGGGTCGCCGATCATCTGATGGCTCTGGGATGTGGCGATAATGGCGTGCTGACGGTCATCAGTTCCGACCTCGCCCATTATCTGCCGGTGGATCGCTTGCGAGTGACAGACCGCGAGACCCTGCGCCAGATCGAGGCAGGCGATTACGGCACGTTGGGCGTCGAGCGGGCCTGCGCTGCCCCCGCCCTGAAAGGTCTCGGCGTGGTTGCACAGCGCCTCGGCCTCAGGGCAGCGGCGCTCGATCTCAGCGACAGCACGGCGACCGCGGGTGCAAACCCGCAAAGCGCGGTCGGCTACGCCGCCATCGCCTATTACGGAGCCGATGGAGGGAGCGTCCCATGAGCACAGCCTTGACCCCGAATGGACATCGCGATCTTTTCCATGCCCATGACCTCTACGGCATATTCGCCACCCTGTTTCGCGATGGGTATTTCCTGACCAATATCGGCGAAACGTCAGACGAATCCCTTCAGCAGATCGCGCGGTTCTTCGGCACCGCATGGCACGAAGACGCAGCAGTCATGACTATCGAGAAGAAAGAAGACCCCCGCTTCGTCGGCCATTCGGACGGCTTGATCGAGGCCCATAACGAATGCGCCTACGCTCCCCATCCGCCGCGCCTGCTCGCGCTCTATTGCGTGGAAAACGAGGCAGAGAACGGCGCGTTCTTCGTCGTCGATCCCGTTGCGTTGATGCCCGCCATCGGCCAGCACTACCTGCCCTCCCTGCGCGGGGCGCGCTATGCCTGTCAGGTCACGCAGGATGTGGCCCCGGTCGAGACAACGCTGATGCGGAAAACGGCACTGGGGGAGCGCATCGTGTTCTCGTCGATCGGTGGGGCGGCGGGGGCGTCGATCTACAGCCTGACATCCCCGACCGACGCCCATTCGGCGTCCCTCGTGCCGCATCTCAACGCGGTGCTGAACGATCCGGCAAACCGCAGGACGCATCGTTGGCAACGGGGAGACTTTCTGGTGATCGACAATCTGCGGCTGATGCATGGCCGCGAAGCGTTCAGCGGTCATCGGGTCTTGCGGCACCTGCGCTTGCGCTGAAACCGGCATTGCCAGAAAGGTTGGCAATTGCCGCCGTCGCCATTAGTGGGAAATAGAGCAGCGGGCGGCTTGCCTCTCGGCCTGCGAGCGCCGTACCCTATGGTACAACGGTGAACCGTTGACCGAACAAAAGCAGCGTAACCCGCAAACCGATATTTGAGTTGGAGACACGAATGACCGCAATAGGATTTATCGGCTTGGGCCTTATGGGAAACGCCATGGTTTCCCGGTTGCTCGACAAGGGCTACGATCTGACGGTACTGGCAAACCGCAGCCGCACCAATGTCGAGGCCGCCATGGCTCGTGGTGCGAAAGAAGCCGCGTCCCCTAAAGCGCTTGCGGAGGCGAGCGACGTCGTCATGCTGTGCGTCGACACGTCCGAAAGTGTCGAAGCACGGATGCGCGGTGCCGATGGTATCATCGCAGGGCTGAAGCCCGGTGCGGTCGTCATCGACTTCGGAACGTCACTGCCCGCATCCACCCGCACACTGGCGCAGGAAGTCGCACAGGCCGGAGGAACGTATCTGGATGCCCCGCTTGGCCGGACCCCGCAACATGCGTTCGACGGGTTGCTCAATATCATGTGCGCAGGCGACAAAGCCGCATTTGACCGCGTCGAGCCGGTACTCAAGGATTTGGGCGAAAACGTCTTCCACCTCGGGGCATCCGGATCGGGACACACGATCAAGCTGTTGAACAACTTCTTCGGCATGACCGTGGCGAATGCGATGGCAGAGGTCATGGCAATCGCGGATCGCGCGGGCATCGAACGAAAACAGGCTTACGATGTCATCGCCGCCGGTCCACTGCATTCCATGATGATGGATTTCGTCGCCGCTTATGGCATCGACGGCGACTCATCCAAACTGGCGTTTTCCATCCAGAATGCGGCCAAAGACCTTGGGTATTATCGTCAGATGACGAGAGATGCGGGAGTTGAAAGCATCATGGCCGTCCCCGCCGCAGAAGCGATGGCCGATGCGTCCGACACCATGGGCGACCGCATGGTCTCGGAGATGATCGACTACTACACGAAACGGTTCGAGGGTTAGAGCAAATTGCATTCAAGTTGAATCGGCTTTCGCTGCCTCTCGCCTGACAGGCTCGAACGCGAAACCCAATACTCTGTTCAACCTAAATGCAAATTGCTCTAATCAAGGGGCGTGATCCACTCCTCACGCAGGACGTCATGGAGCGGCGTCACATCGTGATAGGTGCAAATCGGTTTTGACATGGTTGGACCTGATCGACGCGGCGCTCTTTATCCGAATAACGCACAAATGGTTGATCGTCTTCTCGAGCGGCGATCAGCACAGCAGGTGATCTCGATTCACACCAAAATGGCGGCGGGTTAATGGGCTCCTGCAATCGGCAGTGAAACGGTGCTATTTCACCTTGCGCGTTGACTTGCCATGCACGATCTCGACCGGCAGCGCGACAGTCCGAGCCTTTCGGATGCCGCTCATCGCCGCGATAAGCATCCTCGCCGACGTTTCCCCGATCTGCGCCCTAGGGGTCCGCGATGTGGTCAATTTCTGGGGCAGGACATCGTTGATGCCCAGATCGTTGAACCCAACGATCCCGATAGCCTCTGGCACTTCGAGTCCCCGCGCGGCGCATTCCATCAGCCCGCCAAAAGCGAGGTGATCTGTGAGAAAGCAGAGCACGTCGGGCCATTCCGTTAGATCATTCAGAACGCGCGCGCAGCCTTGCCGCCCGGCATCGAAGGAAGACGGTCCGTCGATCCGCATGTCCGCAACGAGACCCGATCCCGCGCCTTCAAAAGCCCGCGCCAGACCCTGCACACGCTTTTCCGCCCTTGGGTCGCGCCCCTTGGTGGTGCCGATGTAGGCGGGCCTGCAATAGCCCAGTGAGACGAGATGCCTGCCCATGGCATACCCGGCAGCGTCGTGGTCAATGCCAACGCTCAGATCGATGGGATCGTCGGTCGTGTCCCAGATTTCCAGCGTCGGAATACCGGAAGCCGCGAGGCGCTCGCGGGACTTACGGCTGTGGTCGGTGCCGCAGACGACGAGAGCCGCCGGGGACCATTTTATGATCCGTTCGATCCATGCTTCCTCGCGCTGGCGCGAATAGTCGGAGGTTTCGATCATCAACTCGTAGCCTGAACGCAGCAACGGCCCGCGCATCTCGTCGAGGATTTCGGCGAAGACGCTATCGAACAAGGTGGGCACAGAGATGCCGATCAGGTTCGAGGCCGCCGTCGCCAGCGATCCGGCGGCCCGGTTCGGCACGTAGTCGAGTTTGTCGGCGGTCCTGAGAATGCGGCTCCGGGTCTCTGGCGAGAGGCCTTCCACGCCACGCATTGCCCGCGAGACCGACATGATCGATACGCCCGCCGCTCTGGCGACATCCTCGATCTTCGCGCCCCGTCCACCCATCGCCTGTCTCCTGCTGTCATCGGGATACCCCTGGGAGAACGTTAGCGCTAACGTCGATTTCCTGTCGATCCTATTGCACGTCGCGGCGAAGGGTCGAAAGATACCGCACAAATTGTGGACGGGAGTGCCCCTTGCCGAAAATCGTGTTCGAACAGGTCGAGAAGAGCTACGGCCCCGTGCGCGTGCTGCCGCCGCTCGACCTCGATCTCGATGACGGGGAATTCACGGTGCTGGTCGGCCCCTCCGGCTGTGGCAAGTCGACGACGCTGCGCATCCTGGCGGGGCTGGAAGACCTGAGCGGCGGTGAGATCTATTTCGACGGCCAACCGATCAGCCAACGAGAGCCAAAAGACCGCGACATCGCGATGGTCTTTCAGGATTACGCTCTCTACCCTCATATGAACATCGCGAAGAATATGTCCTTCGCCCTGCGACTGGCGCGGGTGCCGAGGCGCGAAATCGCCGAGCGGGTGCAGCGGGTCGCCGATATGCTCAATATCGGACAGCTTCTGAATCGCAAGCCGGCGGAACTGAGTGGTGGACAGCGTCAGCGCGTCGCGATGGGCCGCGCTCTCGTGCGGGATGCGGGCACGTTCCTGTTCGATGAGCCGCTCTCCAATCTCGACGCCAAGCTGCGCGCGAAGATGCGGACCGAATTGGCCGAGATGCGCGACCGTATCGACAAGAACATGATCTACGTCACCCATGACCAGATCGAAGCCATGACGCTGGGCGACCGCATCGTGGTGATGAATGAGGGCGTGGTGCAGCAGCAGGGAACACCCGAAGAGCTGTTCAAATCCCCCGTCAACCGCTTCGTCGCCGGGTTCATCGGCACGCCCACGATCAATTTCCTCGATGGCACCCTGTCGGAGGAAAGCGGCACGCTGCACTTGCGCGGGACCGGCTTCGATGTGGTGCTGGATGGGGAACAGAAAGCGCGGCTCGCGGGTCACGGCAGCGCGCAGGTGACGGCAGGCATTCGCCCCGCTGCCTTTACCGATGATGCCGGGGCGATGGGGACGGTCGATGTGACCGTGATCGTCTCGGAATATCTTGGCTCCAATTCCGTGCTGGTGACCCGCTGCGGCGAGACGGAAGTGCTGGTCGATATGAGCAGCGCGACCCCTGTTCGCGGCGGCACACAACTGACCCTCGGGGTCGCACCGCAGGATATCCTGCTGTTCGACGCGACCACTGGGCGGACGCTTTGACAACAACAATGACAATCACCGGGAGGACTCTGCTGATGAAACGACTTCTCACAACCGCGATGGCGGCGCTATTCGCGACCGCTGCGACGGCGAACCCCTACGAACCCTATGAGGGTACCACCCTCGTCGTGAACTTCCCCGCGCACCCACATTACAATGCCGTGATGAAGGTGTTGCCCGAATTTACCAAGGAAACCGGCATCGAGGTGGAAGTCGATCAGCTTCAGTATCTCAAGATGCGCGAGCGGCAGACGCTGGAGTTGACCAAGTCGGAGGGCGATTACGATCTGATCGCCTATGTCGTCTTCTCGAAGGCCGATTACGTCTTCGCCGACCAGCTCGAAAACCTAGCGCGGTTCTTCATGAACCCCAAGCTGGCCGACCCGGATTACGATGCGGATGACCTGATCGACGGCTACGTCCAGAATATCGGCGTCGCGGGCGGGCAAAAGGGCTATCTGCCCGGACCGACCGGCTCGCTGTTCGGCATCCCATTCGGATCGGAAACCTCCGTCCTCGCCTATCGGAAAGACATCTTCGAAAAGCACGGCATCGACGTGCCGGAAACCTATGACGACCTGCTCGCAGCGACCTGCAAGATTCCCGAAGTTGAAGAGGGGATGGGCGGCATGGCATCCCGCGCCGCTTCCGGCCATCAGGCGAGCCATGCTTTCCTCCTACATCTAGCGCCGCTCGGCGGCCGGGTCTTCGACGACAAGTGGAACCCGATCATCAATAATGAGGCCGGGCTCGCGGCAGCAAACGCACTGAAGACGATCATCGATTGCGGCGTGGAAGGTTCCGAAACTTTTGGCCCCGCAGAGGCGGCAGCGTCCTTCAAGCAGGGCCGTTCGGCCATGTTCATGGACTCCATTGCCTTCGCGGCGGGCTTCGAAGACCCCTCCCAGAGCAAGGTCGCGGGCAAGGTGGGCTATGCGCTCCATCCCGAAGGCGTGCGACGCGGTTCGCAGACGGGCGGTTTCGGCATCGCCATTCCGCGTAACGCCCAGAACAAGGAAGCGGCGTTCCTGCTGATGCAGTGGCTCACCTCGAAGAAAGGTGATCTCATGGTCGCGATGCAGGGCGGCAACCCGTCGCGCTTCTCGACCTATGAGGATGCGGGCCTGAACGAGAAATATCCGTATTCCGCCACCTTCGGGGAGGCGCTGAAATACGCCGATCCCGACTGGCGTCCGATCATCCCCACCTGGGGCAAGATCAACGCCGATATC
>CALHLW010000036.1 GCA_938034615.1 uncultured Neomegalonema sp.
CCTCCTCGCCGGGGACCATTGCGGCCACTGCTTCGGCCCCGTCTTTCAGCGATTTGGTATCCATCTCGTCCCGTCCCTACCCATCCGCATACATCAAACGACGAAAGCGCCATAAAATGCAACTTGGCCGCACCCGCTTAGCGACCCGATGCCGCGCGCGGCTGATCTTGCGATGCGGTGGGTCATATGCTTGATTGCATCGCGATTGCGAAAGGGGTATCGCGCCTCTCAACACGCGCCCCCGGAAACCGGAGACTTCGTTCATGGCCCGCCTGACTGCCGCCCTTACCTTCACCGGACTGCTCGCCCTCGGGGCAGGGTCCGCCTATGCCGCCGGACTGGGACAGCCCGAGCCATGGCAGCTCGGCTATCAGGAACCGGCGACCGACATTGCCGAGCGTATTAAGAACATGTCCTGGTGGTTGCACGTTCTTGCGGCTGCCATCACGCTGTTCGTGACGGCGCTGCTCGCCTATGTCTGCATCAAGTTTTCGGCGAAGAACAATCCGACCCCATCCCGCTTTACCCACAATACGGCGGTTGAAGTCGTGTGGACCGTGGTGCCGGTGTTGATCCTTGTGGCCATGGCGTATCCGTCAATCAAGCTGCTCTACTATCAGGAAACCATTCCCGAGAGTGAAGTGACGATCAAGGCGACCGGATACCAGTGGTACTGGGACTACACTTACGAGGTCGAAGACGGAGACAGCGTCTACGAGTCATACATGGCTGGTAAAGGTTACTCTTCCTATGACGAGATGGTTGCGGGGATGAAGGAAGAGGGCGCTTCCGATGACGAGATCCCCTCTGCAATGGAATGGAAACTCAAGGCGACCGCGCCGATGGTTGTGCCGGTCAACACCAAGATCCGTCTTCATGTCGCTGCCGCCGATGTTATGCATGCCTGGACGGTGCCGTCCTTCGGCGTAAAGGTCGATGCGATTCCGGGTCGCCTGAACGAGTTGTGGTTCGAGGCGAACAAGGTCGGTACCTTCTACGGTCAGTGCTCGGAACTGTGCGGCCGGGACCATTCCTACATGCCAATCATGGTCGAGGTCGTGCCCAAGGAAAATTACAAGGCCCGTATCGCCGAAGTGCTTGAAGAATATGCCGGATACAAGCCGAAGACCAGTACGGAATTTGCCGCAGCGGAGGTCGAGTAACCGACAATGACGGATACGTCCGCCCACGCTGCGTCGCTCGCCACACCCCGCGAAAGCGACGCGACTGTCGGCGATTTCTTCGCGCTGATGAAGCCGCGCGTGATGTCGCTGGTGATCTTTACCGCCCTCGTTGGGATGCTGGCTGCACCGGTCGCGATGCACCCGATCATCGGGTTTGCCTCGCTTCTCTGCATCGCCGTGGGGGCCGGAGCCTCCGGCGCGCTGAATATGTGGTGGGAAGCGGATATCGATTCGCGCATGGGTCGCACGAAGAACCGCCCCATCCCCTCGGGCCGCGTCACGCGCGACGAAGCGCTGGGAATCGGAATCGGGCTGTCGGTGATTTCCGTGATGATGCTCGCGGTCTTCGCGAATTTCCTCTCAGCGTTGCTGCTTGCCGGGACCATCGCGTTTTATGGCGGCTTCTATACCATGTGGCTCAAGCGCCGCACGCCCCAGAACATCGTCATCGGCGGCGCGGCAGGGGCCATCCCGCCGGTGATCGGCTGGACGGTTGCGACCGGCTCCATCGGTATCGAGCCGCTGCTGATGTTCGCCATCATTTTCCTGTGGACTCCACCGCATTTCTGGGCGCTGGCCCTCTGGAAGCGCCGTGAATACACGGAGGCCGAGGTACCCATGTTGCCCGTCGTGGCAGGGCCTAAGGCAACGCGCGTTCAGGTGCTGGTCTATTCCGTCCTGCTCGCGATCAGCAGCCTTGCGCTGGTCTTTACCGACGTTGCCGGACCGGCCTATACGATAACAGCCATCTTCACGAACGCGGTGTTCTGTTGGTTCGCATGGACCGTCTATCGCCGTGACGAAGAAACGGCGCAGGCCGAGAAATATGGGGCAGAGAAGAAGCTGTTCGCGTTTTCCCTGACTTATCTGGCGCTGATCTTCGCTTCGCTGCTGATCGACGCGGCCCTTCGCAATGCAGGATGGCTCTGACCATGGCCGACTCAGAACTCCATAAGCGCCGTCTGGGCCGGAATGTCTTCGTCGGGCTGATCCTGCTCGGTTTCGTTGCGCTGGTCTTTGCCGTCACCATGGTCAAACTTCAGGCGACGGTCTGAGGAAGATGACATGAGCGCAGAGACCGGATCGAACCGCCGCACGGGCATCACGCTGTTGAGCGTTGCCGCCTGCATGGTCGCGCTGTCCTTCGCTGCCGTGCCGCTGTACCGCATCTTCTGTCAGGTCACGGGCTTCGGTGGCACGCCCCTGCGCGCCTCCGTCGTCAACGAGGTGATTCTCGAAGAGACGATCACCGTCACCTTCGATGCCTCCACCAACGGAACGATGCCCTGGACCTTCGAGCCGGTGCAGAAGTCCATGGAAATCCCCATCGGTGAGACGGGTCTGGCCTTCTACACTGCCCATAACCCGACCGACCGCCCGATTGCGGGAACAGCGGTCTTCAACGTCACGCCCTACAAGATCGGGCCGTATTTCGTGAAGATCGATTGTTTTTGCTTCAACGAACAGGTGTTGAAACCCGGCGAGAGCGTCGATATGCCCGTCACCTTCTATGTCGATCCTGAAATACGCGATGATCGGTCGACGGAAGAGGTGAAGGGCATTACGCTGTCCTATACATTCTACGAAACCGATTTGCCCGAGGGGTATCGCGTGGCACTCGACGCACGCGAAGACGCCGACCGGACAACGGTCAACTGACGCATTAGAACCACGCTGCGGGAGCGAACGATGGCAGGCCACGCGAAACACGATTATCACATCCTCGAACCGAGCGTCTGGCCGTTCGTCGCAGCGGTCAGCGCCTTCGTCATGCTGTTCGGCGCGGTCCTGTGGATGAAGGGCGGCGCACCGCTCCTGTTCCTCGCCGGTTTCGCAGGCGTCCTCTTCGTCATGTATTCGTGGTGGTCGGAAGTGATCCACGAAAGTCAGACCGGTGATCATACGCCGGTCGTCTATCTCGGCCTGCGCTACGGATTCATCCTCTTCATCATCTCCGAAGTGATGTTCTTCCTCGCATGGTTCTGGGCCTATTTCCGCTATGGTCTCTTCGTGCCTGACCAGACGACCGACACCAGCCACGGTATCGGCTTCGCGCAGGGTGGATCCTTCCCGCCCGAAGGCATTCATGCCGTCGATCCTTTGGCACTACCCCTCGTCAACACCCTGATTCTGCTGCTCTCCGGCTGTACGTTGACGGCGGCCCATCACTACCTGATGGAAATGCGCGACAATGACGGCGAGGTCGACCCGAAACGCAAGCAGGTCTTCTGGTGGCTCGCCATCACTACCGCGCTGGGCGCTTTCTTCCTCGTCATGCAGGCGATCGAGTATTACGAAGCCTATCATCACGATCTTACACTCCAGAGTACCTTCTATGGCGCGACCTTCTTCATGGCGACGGGCTTTCATGGGATGCACGTCCTCATCGGGACCATCTTCCTTGGGATCTGCCTGATCCGCGTGGGTAAGGGCCACTTCACCCCCGAGAAGCATGTCGGGTTCGAGGCGGCCGCGTGGTACTGGCACTTCGTCGACGTGGTCTGGCTGTTCCTGTTCTTCGCCGTCTATGTGGGCAGCGTCGGGTT
The DNA here is from genome assembly GCA_938034615.1 of uncultured Neomegalonema sp. Classification (GTDB taxonomy): domain Bacteria; phylum Pseudomonadota; class Alphaproteobacteria; order Rhodobacterales; family Rhodobacteraceae; genus JAHDDY01. The sequence continues at coordinate 3,731 of CALHLW010000036.1, forward strand.
CTTTTCCGTGGGTCACTGACCGGCGATGCCGTCATCGTTTCGAACGGGAATGCTGGGGCCGATCGTCGTCGGCCTCGGTGGTCTCGCTACATTGCTCGCCTTGGGCCTCTGGCAGCTTGACCGACTTGACTGGAAGCGCGGCATTATCACGGAAGCGGAGCGGCGGCTTTCCATGCCTCCCGTCTTTTTGCCTGTCGATCTAGACGCTGAGCGCGACGATTACCTGCCGGTGTTTGTGCAGGGGCGTTTCACGGGCGATGAACTCTATCACCTGACCTCACAGAAGCCGCAGGGTCCGGGCTTCGACATCATTGCGCCCTTCGAGATGACAGATGGTCGCCGCATCCTCGTTGAGCGCGGCTATGTCCCGCAGGACCAGCGTGATCCGGCCACCCGAACCGCGCCCGATGGGCCACAACGGATCGAGGGCTTCCTGCGCTGGCCCGACGATATGAACCGCTTTACGCCTGATCCAGATACCGAAAAGCGCATCTGGTACGCCCGCAACGTCCCCTCATTGTCCAGGGGAGCGGGAACCGATCCTGTGATGATCGTGCAGGCCCCGACCGGGGTAGAGGAATTCCCGCGCGGACGCGCCGGTGTCGTGCGGATCAGGAACAACCATCTGCAATACGCTCTGACATGGTTCGGCATCGCCGTAATCTGGCTTGTGATGACGCTCTTCTGGGCTTATCGACAACGTACCTGAGCATAATTCAGCGACGGCGCGATGCGTCGTTCAGCTTAAGAGGGGGTCCCATGTCATCCGCTCCACCCGTTGCGCACGATTTCAAAGCTGACAGAAAGCGCGTCAACAAACGCGCGCTCAAGAAAGCACGATCCGGTCGTCTGCCCGGAACACGCGCGCAGCCCCCCGTCGTGGTCTTCGAAGCCAAGCCGGGGTCGCCCGAATCCACCCTGCCTGCGGTGCGTATCTTTCTTGGCAGCGAACCTCTGCAATACAAGGCGGAGCGCGTCTTTCTCTTTTCCGTCGCGAAGCATCGCAATCCCGGCAGGCGCTACGAAGTCTACCTGATGAAGGATCTGGACGGCTACGACCGGGAGAAATGGGCGACCGGGTTCACGAAGTACCGTTTTGCCATCCCTTACATGGCCGGTGGAACCGGGCGCGCGATCTATAATGATGTCGATCAGATCTATCTCGGCGACCCCGCCGAGCTTTTCGACCGCGACATGGAGGGCGCTGGCCTTCTCGCCATCGATCAGAAGGAAACGTCTGTCATGCTGATGGACTGCGAGAAACTCGCAAAACTCTGGGAGATCGATCTGGGTCCCGACAGCCAAGCGCGGCTGGGATCGGCGTCGGCGGTCCATGAGGCGGGGCTTTGGGGCATCATGCCGGGCATCTGGAACGCGCGCGATGGCGAGTATGTGGCGGGCGAATCGAAAGTGCTGCATTACACCACGCTCGATACGCAGCCATGGAAGCCCTTCCCCGACGTCTACGATTATGGCCCCAACGAGAACGAGCATGTCTGGCGGGAACTGGAAGCAGGCGCGAATGCCGCGCGGTATCTTCCCTGGACCCGCGAGAATCCGGGGCCGCGTTTTGCCGAACTCGGGGCGAGCGGGCAGGGGGCCTCCGGGCAGGATCACACAGCCCCGATCGCGGCGCTGATCGAAGCGACGGGCGCGAAGACCGTGCTATATTGCGGGGCAGGGAGCGGCGCGGACTGGGCCGGTGTGACGGTGACGCAGGGCGATCCGGTCTCTCCCGGCCCCGAAGGCCCCTTCGATGGCGTGGTCCTGACCGATGTGCTGGAGCGTGTCGCCGAAGAAGATATCCCGTGGATGCTGGAAGAGGCTTTCCGGCGCGCGGGCAAGTTTGTCTATGTCGGTGTCGTCCGCGATTCGGTGCTGCCCCCTGAATGGTGGCGCGGGCAGATGGAGCTTTGCAGCGCGATGCATCAGGCAGTGAGCTGGGAATTGCATGTGCCGACACAGGGCGACGATTCATGGCTGACCAAGCTGACCCGGTCGTTCACGGGCACAACCGAGCGGTTCTCTCACAAAGGCGCGTCCTCGACTTGACGGTGCGGCAGAATACGCCGGAGGGCGCGACATGAACTATATCAGCACGCGGGGCACGGCCCCGGTCGTCGGATTCGAGCAGGCGTTGCTTGCCGGTCTCGCCCGCGATGGCGGCCTCTATGTGCCGGAAGCATGGCCGGTGCTGTCGCCCGAGGCCATCCGCGCCTTGCAGGGCGCGCCCTATGAGACGGTGGCTCTTGAAGTCCTGCGTCCCTTCGTTGGGGGTATGGATATGGATGCGCTCAAGGGCATGATCGATCGCGCCTATGCGGGCTTTGGCCATCGCGCCGTCGCCCCGCTGGTGCAGGTCGATGAGCGCAACTGGGTGCTGGAACTTTTCCACGGCCCGACGCTGGCCTTCAAGGATCTTGCGATGCAGCTTATCGGGCTGCTGTTCGATCATGTGCTGGAGGCCCGCGACGAGCGCGTCACCATC
>CALHLW010000037.1 GCA_938034615.1 uncultured Neomegalonema sp.
GTCGCTGGTGCGGCGATTGAAGGCCATGCAGGCGGCGCTCGATGATATTCCGGCTCAGGCGGAGCGGTTGGCGCGGCTGATCGCGCGGCGCAAGGCGAGAGCCAAGCCGGGGATCGTGAGGCCGATGCGCTATGCGAGGCCGCCGGGGCATCGGGCGCGCGGGAAGCGTCCGGTGGATATCATCCTCGCCGAATGTCAGCAGCTTGCGCTGATCGCGATGGATGAGGCGGAGAGGGCAGCGGCGTGACCGGGGTTATTGCGGCCTGAAAGTGAACAATGTTCAATTCAAGAATACCACTTCATATCACGAATATTATACTCGTGAGCCGATGAAATGACCACTTTCCCGTCATCGTCGGACTCGTTCCGACGGTCAGCTCACGCGCTCACCGGTATTACCCGTTGCCCTGAATGAGCTCGATCTGATCGACCACGACTTTTGCCTGACGGGCGGAAGCGATGTCGATGAGTTTGCCGTCGAGGACGGCGGCACCCTGACCGGCTTTCTCGGCTTCATCCATCGCCGCGAGGATGGCGCGGGCTCGGCTGACGATGTCATCGGAGGGCGTGAAGACCTCGTTCGCGAGCGCGACCTGCTTGGGGTGGATCGCCCATTTGCCGACGCAGCCGAGGATGGCCGAGCGCCGGGCCTGTGCGCGGAAAGCGGCATCATCCGAAAAATCACCGAACGGGCCGTCCACCGGCAGGATGCCGTATTGGCGACAGGCCGCGACCATCCGCACGATAGGGTAGTGCCACGGGTCGGCGGGGAAGGTGGCGCGCTCGGCATCCGGTTCGCCATCGGCCAGCATGTCGTATCCGGCCTGCGTGCCGCCGATTCCCGTGACTTGCATCCCCATGGAGGCTGCGTAATCGGCGACGCCGAAGCTCATGGATTGCAGGCGGGGGGTCGATTGCGCGATGGCATCGACATTCTGCGCGCCCGCCGCCGTCTCGATGATGATCTCGAAGCCGATAGGCTTTTTGCGGCCCTTGGCCCGCTCGATAGCCGTTACCAGCGCATCGACGGCGTAGAGGTCTTCGGCGTAACCGACTTTGGGGATCATGATGAGGTCGATCCGGTCGGAGCCGCGCTCCAGCACATCGACCACGTCTTTGTACCAATAGGGCGTGTCGAGGCCGTTGATGCGGATCGAGAGGGCCTTGGTGTTCCAGTCGACCGAATGGGTGGCGTCGATGATGGCCTCGCGCGCCGTGTCCTTATCGTTCGGGGCGACAGAGTCTTCGAGGTCGAGATTGACGACATCCGCCGCCGAGGCTGCCATCTTCTCGAACAGGGCAGGGCGGGAGCCGGGGCCGAAAAGTTGACACCGATTGGGGCGTGCCACCGGGGCGGGCTGGATTCTGAAACTCATGGCAAGACCTCCGACTGTATATGCGCCCGCACTAGAGGCAGTGTCGGAGGGCTGTCAAGCCACTGCCGGGCTTCGAAAATCGGGAACGGACCATCGGCCCTGTATCTTTTGGCCGAGGCGGCTTATAGCGTTTTACATTCAGTTGAATCGGCTTTCGCTGCCTCTCGCCTACGGCTCGAACGCGAAAGCCGATATACTGTCAAAAAAAATGTAAATCGCTCTAAACACCATGAAAACCGTTCGTTGTCCGAAAGCCCTTTTATGTCCCTGAGTGCCATCACAACCACCGACGCCCTGAGCGCCCTCTGTGCGGATTATGCCGCCAGCCCGTATGTCACGGTCGATACCGAGTTCATGCGAGAGCGGACCTACTGGCCGATTCTGTGTCTGGTGCAGATCGGGCGGCCCCGGCGGGAAGGCGAGACGGGCGAGGATTTCGAGCGCGATGGCGCGGTCTTGATCGATCCGATGGCAAAGGGGATCGATCTCGCGCCGCTGTTCGAGTTGATGGCTGATCGGTCGGTGTTGAAGATTTTCCATGCCGCGCGGCAGGATATCGAGATTTTCGTCAATCTTGCCAATGCCGTCCCCACGCCGCTGTTCGATACGCAGATCGCGGCGATGGTGTGCGGGTTCGGCGATCAGGTCGGGTATGAAAAGCTGGTGCGGACCATCTGCGGGGCGGGGCTGGACAAATCGAGCCGGTTCACGGACTGGTCGAAACGGCCCCTGTCGGAAAAGCAGCTCGTCTATGCGCTGGCCGATGTGACCCATCTGCGCGATGTCTACGAGCATCTGTCCGGGCGGCTGGAAAAGGAGAACCGCTCGCATTGGCTGACCGAGGAAATGGCGGTGCTGGAAGCGGTCGAGACGTACAAGGTCGATCCGGCATCGGCGTGGAAACGGCTCAAGATGCGCGCACCGACGGGAAAACTGTTCATGGCGGCAAAGGCGCTTGCCGAATGGCGCGAGACCGAGGCGCAAGCGCGAAACGTGCCGCGTAACCGGGTGTTGCGCGACGATGCGCTGATGGAGCTTGCCGCCGCGCGCCCGACCACCCAGGAAGGGCTGACCTCCGGGCGGTTGTCGCGGCGGGAGAATTTCTCCAATGCGGCGGCGGCGGGGATGCTCGATGCGATCAGGTCGGCGTCCAAGGCCCAGCCGGAGAAGCCTCCGAAGCCAGCGCCGAAGCCCGATGCCGTGCAATCGGCGTTGGCCGACCTGCTGCGCACTCTTCTGCGGGCGAGGACCGCCGGGGCCGAAGTGGCCGACCGGCTTGTGGCGTCGTCCTCCGATCTGGAAGCCATCGCGATGGAGGACGAGCCGGATGTGCCCGCCCTTCGCGGTTGGCGTCGCGAATTGTTCGGGGAATTTGCCTTGCGTCTCAAGCGGGGTGAAGTGGCACTGTCTGCCGGACCGAAGGGCGTCGAGGTGATCGAGCTTGGCCCACGCGACTCCGCCTGAGTTTCTGATAGTCGACGGTTCGCGGGAGGCGCGCGTTCTCGCCGCTGCCCTGCCGGGAGCCGTCTTGGTCGATGGTGTTCCCGACCCGTTGATCGCCCGTGCCGTGATTGATGCCAGCCATCCTTGCGAGCGCGATATCCATGCCCGCGTCGCGGCCCGATGTGCGGCGCAAGGGGTGCCTCTGCTGCGCTATGCCCGACCCGGTTGGACTGCGGGTGAGGGCGATGACTGGCAGGTGGTGCCCGATGGTGAGGCGGCCCGTGCGGCCCTCGACCCCACATGGTCGCGGGTTTTCCTTTGCCTCGGTCGCGATGAGCGGGCGGCTTTTACCGGGAATGAGGGGCGTCATTATCTCGTGCGGACGCGCCGGGACGATCCGGCGTCGGAAGGTCTCGTTGATTTCACCCTCACGGCAAAGGCCGGTCCCTTCACGGCGCGGTCTGAAGCGGACCTGATGCGCGACCATCGCATCGACGTGCTGATCACGCGGGATGCGGGTGGGGAGGGGGCCTATCCCAAGATCGAGGGGGCGCGTTTGCTTGGTCTGCCCGTCGTGTTGATCGCCCGTCCGTCGGTGACTTGCCCCATCGCCCGCAGCGTAGAGGAGGCCCGCGAATGGCTCGTATCGCTCTGATCCTGCTGCTCGCGTTGGCTCCGACCTCGGCAAGCGCCGCGCAGATTGCCGTGGATGTGGATCGAGGGACCGTCTTGCTTGCCGATGATGCGGATGCCGTGCGCCGCCCGGCTTCCATCGTGAAGTTGATGACCGCCTATATCGCCTTCGCCGCGTTGGAGGCGGGCGACGTGACCGAGGAAGACCCCGTCACCGTCTCGAAACACGCCGCGCGGCAACCGCCTGTCAAGCTGCGCGTTCGGGCGGGGCAGACGCTGCCCTTTGGGGAGCTGCTCGCGGCGGCAATCATCGGGTCGAAGAACGATGCTGCGACTGCCGTGGCCGAGGCGGTGGCGGGCAGTGAAGGGGCCTTCGTCGAGCGCATGAACGCGGCGGCGACCCGGCTGGGCATGACCAATACGCGCTATGCCAATGCCTCGGGCTTGCCAACGCCGGGCCAGCGCACGACGGCCCGTGATACCGCGCTCCTCGCGCTTGCGTTGCTGACTGACTATCCTGAGCGCAGTCAGCTTTTCTCAGAACGCAAGACCCGCGCGGGGGGCAAGGGGGTGACGACGACCAATCCTCTCTTCGGGCGCGTGCCGGGGGCGCAGGGGATGAAGACGGGCTTCACCTGTGGGGCGGGGTATAATATCGCGGGGCTGGTCGAGCGCGATGGGCGGCGTGTCCTTGCCATCACGCTCGGCCACAAGACCAAAGGTGGGCGGCTCACAGCGATCAAGGCGCTGATCGGCAAGGGGTTCGATGCGCTCGGCAGTGGTTCGCCGCTGGAGACGGGTGTGGCCGTGCCGCAAGCGCCGCCCCATATCGGGGCCTGCTCCGGCAAGGCCATCGCGAAGGCAAAAGAGAGCGACGCCTGGATACCGCCCGAGCGCCCGAAACCCGTTCGTCCCGCGCCCGTGATGACACGCAGGGTCGTCGTCTTGCCGAAACCCGCGCCGCCGCCGCCTCGCACCATCGTCCGAAAGCCGCCACCGCCGCCGCCTCTATCCGGCTGGGCTGCATTTCTTGGGGCCTTCTCCAGCGAGCAGGAGGCCTCCGCCCGACTCGCCGCCGTCAATGCGCTGGCGACGAAAGCCCGCACCCTGCCCGTGAAGATTTTCCCCCGCCCTCGCGATGGCCGTCGCCTCGGGGTAATATACGGGCTGACCCAACCTCAGGCGAGGGCCATTTGCACCCTTGCGAAGGGGATCGGGCAATACTGCCTGACGCTCGGCCCGAAGACCCTGCTGAACCCCAAAGCGCGCTGGCGGCGTTGACGCTGCGCAATATGGACGCGGGGACTTGTTGAACTAGATCAACGTCCCTGTCTGCCGGAGGAACCATGCCCGATCTCAGCTATGACGATCTCGTTGAGAACTTTGAAATCCTCGACGATTGGGAAGAACGCTATCGCTACGTCATCGAGCTGGGCAAGGAACTGCCCCCTCTGGAAGACACGCGCAAAACCGATGCGACCAAGGTGGATGGCTGCGTCAGCCGGGTCTGGATCGACAGCCGTGCGGTCGAAGGCGAGGAGGGCAAGCGAATCGAGTTCGACGGGGACAGCGACGCGCATATCGTGCGCGGCCTCATTGCGATTCTTCACACCATGCTGTCGGGAAAACCGGCGCGTGAGATCGTGGAAACCGATGTGGTGGGGCAATTGCAGCGCATCGATCTGGCCGCGCATCTCAGTCCACAACGGAGCAATGGCCTCGGGTCGATGATCGAGCGGATCAAGGTCGTCGCAGCAGAAAACGCGACCTGAGGGATGTCAGAGCAACGCCCAGTTTATCTTGTAACTGGCTTCTGCAACGGCAATGGCCGAATCGAGACATAAGCCGATGTTGATTGCAACCAACCGTTCCACAAATCGCATGACACCGTCCGAAAAATTAATCAGCCCACTGATATTATGTTCTAGACCGGCACAGGCAATTTTGCAATCGTAAACTTAAATTAACCGCAGACGGATAGGTTTTGCTTGCTGTTCCAAACCGTTTCGCAATAGTTTTCACAGTACGGCGCAATATTGCGGTTGTACCCGTTCCGTTCACAGGGACAGGGGCGTAATGATTTGTTAACAGCTTACGCAGACATCTTGAGCGTTGGTTCGAATAGCGGGTTGAGGCGGGCAAGACAGCGATGAGGACGATTTCTCCTTTCGAATTCGTACGCCGTTTTCACCACGGCCTTACAAACCATGATGGGCGCTACGTCTGGTTTCTTGGAGCGGGGTGCTCCGCCAGTTCCGGTATCGGCGATGCCGACGCGACGACCCTGCGCTGGCTGGGCGAGCTGAAATATCTGGAGACCGGCACTGCCGACGAGGTTGCCGACTGGGCACCGGAGCGATTCGCGTCTTTCGACGCGGCGGACCCCGGCGCGCTCTACGGCGAGGTGCTGGACGCGCTGTTCTATACGGAGCAGGAGCAGGAGCGTGAACTCGAACGGATCATCGCTCAGGCCGAGCCCGGCTTCGGTTATGCCACCCTCGCGCAGCTTGTGACGCAACCGGACTGGGGCGAGCGGTGCAATACCGTCGTCACCACCAATTTCGACGATCTGGCCGCCGATGCGCTCTATCTTTATTCCCAGCGCAAGCCGCAGGTGCTGACCCACGAATCCTTCGATCGCCGTATCCGCATCAGCACCTCGCGCCCCACGATCCTCAAGATTTATGGCGACGCTCATCTTGGCGGAGGACGGACGCCGGAGCAGGGCCGCTTGCTGCGCTCGGACGTGAAAGATCGTCTTCGCGCGCAGTTTACCGAGGCTGCGCTGGTCTTCATCGGCTATGGCGGGCGCGACGAATCGGTCGCCGATCTGCTGGCCGGTCTGCCGCGCGGCGCCCCTGCGGGTGGCATCTACTGGGTGAATGACGAGGAACCGGGCGAACCGATCCGGGAATGGCTGGAAGAACGCAATACGCTTTGGACGCCCTATAGTGATTTCGAGGGGCTGATGTATCTGCTCCGGCGCGAATTCGCGCTGGGTCATCCACGGATCGACCGTTTCGACAAGATCCTCCAGCGCTATGATGCCCAGTATCGAGCACTTGCAGCGCGCGATGATCTCAAGCCCGATACCGTTCCCGGCTTTGCGGCTCCCGTGCCGCCGTCGCCGCTGGAGCGGGAAGAGGAAGCTTCGGTCCAGCAGCAGAGCGATGAAACTCCGGAGGAAGACTGGGGTTATTCGCTGGCGGGAACGGTGGCCGATGGCTTCGACCGCCATGACGTGATCGCGGAAGACGATATGCCTGCGCGGGATGACGATACCATCCTGTCCGATCCGGCTCCGCTTCTCGACAGCGCTCAGGGCGAGGATGACGACGCATCGACCACGCGCATCGACCGCCTGATCGCCGCTGCCGTTGCCGCCATGGCCAACGGTCAGCGTGTCGAGGAAGCAAGCGTGACGCAAACTGTCACCCCGGATGCCCCCGCCGATGAGCCGACTCTCGAACCCGAGCGCCCGAACCTTTCCATCGTGCCGGAAAGTGGCGTCGATGGCGTGGTGGAGCCTGACACCCAACCGGCTGAGGCCGAAACGACGGCGGATGCCGATATCATCGCCAGCCCCCCCACCGAAGTAGCCTTCGATGAAGAGCCGGATGCGGCTGAGGCGGAACAGATCACCCGCATCACCCTCGCCCGTGAAGAGATAGGTGACCGTGAAGAGGATGAGGAAGACCGGCTCGAACTGCCCCGTCGCCTCCTGAGCCGCGCCGATGCCGCCGAGCTCGATCGCCGCTACCTCGCGGCCATTCAGGATTCGCCGCGCAATCCGCGCCTGCTCGCCCGCTATGCGCGCTTTCTGACCGTCGGACGGCGTGATCATGACGGGGCCGAGCATTATTTCAATCGTGCCATCGACGCTGATCCGCAGGACGGAACCGCCCTGCGCGAATTTGCGACTTTCCTGACCGATACCCGCCGCGATTTCGACCGCGCCGAAGAATGCTATCGCCTCGCCCTGCGCGTCGATTTCGAGGACAGCGAAACCTTGATCGCCTATGCGAATTTCCTCTGGAAAGTGCGTGGCGACATGCAGGCGGCTGGCGAGTGTTATCAGGTCGCTGTGGACGGTGCGCCCCGCCATGCCCGCGCCATCGCCGCCTATGCGGGCTTCCTGTCGCAGGTAGAGCGCAAGGACGATGCGGCTTATGCGCTGCTGAAACTCGCGACCGCCTCGACCTCGAGCGACCCCGAACCAGCGGTGCAACTCGCCCACTTCGTCGCCGAGAAACGCGGCGATCTGTCCCGCGCCGAGGCGATCTTCCGGCAGGCGACGAAGATCGATCCCCGCTCTGCGGAGACCATGGCTGCCGCCGCGACCTTCCTCGCCGATATGGCGAAAAAGCCGGATGAGGCCGAAAGCCTGTTCGAGCAGGCGGTGGAAACCGATGGCGAGTCGCCCGAGGTGCTGCGCGCCTTCGCCCGGTTCAAATGCCACCATCGCCGCGATGCGGATGCCGCCGAAGACCTGCTGGTTCGCGCGCTCGATGCCGATCCCGGCGATGCCCATACCGCGCTGGCCTATGCGCGCTTTCAGGAAGAGGATCGCAGCGATCTTGATGCGGCGGATGAATACTACCGCCGCGCCGTGCATCTCGACCCGCGCAATGCTACGATTCTATCGTCCCATGCGCGGTTCCTGCACAAAGCCCGTTCGAACCCCGCCGCGGCTCAGGACCGCTATCGCAAGGCCCTGTCGCTGGACGGGAAGGATGCGTTCACGCTGGCGCAATACGGCAATTTTCTGCTGCATGAGCGCGAGGATATGGACGCCGCCGAGCCGCTGCTGCGTCGTGCCACGACCATCGCCCCACGCGATGCGGCGTCGCTGGCCGATTTGGGGTTGATCCTGCGTGAGCGCGGACAGAACGAGGAAGCCGAAGCCTTGTTTCGCCGCGCCGTCGCCGCCGATCCCCGCCGGGTTGCCACCCTTCGCCGCTATGCCCGCGTTGTGAACACGGCGAAATCGAACCCCCGCGCGGCGGAAGCGTTCTACGATAAGGCTCTGGCTGAGAACCCCAACGATCCGGCGACCCTCTGCGGTGCTGCCCAGGCGATGTTCTCGCTCGGAAAACGTGAAGAAGGCCTCTCGATGCTCGACCGCGCCTTCGAGGCCGCGCTCGATGACGACCCCGCCAAACGCGACCCCGATCTTCTGCTGGAGCTATGGTTCTATCGCTACGCCTTCGATGACCGTGCCGGACAGGATGCGATCAAGGCTGCTCTCTGGCTGGTCCGTGCCGGGGCGCGAGCCACGCGCGACGATCTGGATGCGGTGCTGAAATTCGCCGTCACCGATGGCCATGCCGAACCCGATCTCCTCTCCGAACTTGCCTCCGTCGCCTGCGGCGAGAGCGAGCCGGAGCAGTTGCAAAGGTTCAACGTCGCTTAGCACTCGGTGTGGGTGCTATTGTGTTGTGTGATCGATCCGATGTTTCGGCGGTACGACGTGAAAAATTCACAACTACCCGCGTGATCTTTGCATCGGGTCTTGTTAAGTGCTTGCGGTACACGCCAAGAACCCCCGCGCAGGTGCCCTTCCATGAACCAGTCCAGAAACGTCAAGATCGTCGCCACCCTCGGGCCGTCTTCCTCCGACCGGGCGATGATCCGCACGCTTTTCGAAACGGGGGTGGATGTTTTCCGCCTGAACATGAGTCATGGGACGCAGGAGGATCAGCGCGAACGCTATGAGTTGATCCGCGAGATCGAGCACGAGCTGGGCCGCCCCATCGGTGTCCTCGCCGACCTGCAAGGCCCGAAGATCCGCTGCGGTGTCTTCGCGGATGCGCCATATGAGCTGACGGTCGGGCAGGAGTTCCGCTTCGATCTCGACGAGGCCCCCGGCGACGCCACCCGCGTTCGCCTGCCCCATCCCGAAATTCTTGGTGCCCTGACGAAGGATTCCACGATCCTCGTCAATGACGGCAAGGTAAAGATGAAGGTTCGCGAGGCCCATGGCGATGCGGTCGTTGCCGAAGTCATTGTCGGGGGCGAGATTTCCGACCGCAAGGGTGTGAACCTCCCCGATGTGGTCCTGCCCGTCGCGGCCCTGTCCGACAAAGACCGCTCTGACCTTGAATTCGCCTGCGAACTTGGGGCCGACTGGATCGCGCTGTCTTTCGTGCAGCGCGCGGCCGATATCGAGGAGGCGAAGGAGCTGATCAAGGGCCGCGCCCTCGTGATGACCAAGGTGGAGAAACCCGCCGCTGTAACGGATTTTGCCTCCATCCTCGCGGCCTCCGACGGCATCATGGTGGCGCGCGGTGATCTCGGCGTCGAGATGGAGCTTTCCGATCTGCCCGCGATCCAGAAATCGCTCATCCGCTCCTGCCGCGATGTCGGCAAGCCGGTCGTGGTCGCCACGCAGATGCTGGAGAGCATGATCTCCAGCCCCGTTCCCACCCGCGCCGAAATCTCGGATGTGGCGGGCGCGATCTACGAGGGGGCGGATGCGGTGATGCTGTCCGCTGAGTCTGCCGCCGGGCAGTTCCCCGTCGAAGCGGTTCAGACCATGGCCAACGTCGCCATGCGGGTCGAGGCTGACCCCCAGTACCGCGAGCAGATCGACGCCTCACGCACTGCCGCCAAGGCCAGTGTCGCCACCGCCATCACTGCCGCCGCCCGCGAAGTGGCCGAGGCCGTCGAGGTCAGCGCCATCTGTTGCTTTACCCATTCGGGTACTACCGCCCGCCTTGCCGCGCGCGAGCGCCCGAATGCGCCGATCATCGCGCTGACGCCTGTGATGGGCACGGCCCGAGCACTGACGATGTATTGGGGCCTGCATTGCATGGTCTCCGAGGAAGTCACCCGCTTCAAGCTGGCCGTCGTCTCCGCCGCCCGCGCCGCGAAGGCCATGGGCATCGCGGAAGAAGGCGACCGCATCGCCGTTACCGCCGGCGTCCCTTTCGGCCGCCCCGGTACGACGAATATTCTGCGTGTTGCGCCGGTGGACGAACAGGCGATCTACGAAGGCGAGAGCAACTACTGAGCGAATTTCGCCGGGGAGGCATCCATGACCGACCAATCCACCGGCATCACCCACGCTTCGGATGAAGACCCGCGCAATGCCGATGTGCAGATCTACGTGGACGGTACGCTTGCCCATCGCGATGCGGCCAAGGTCTCGGTCTTCGACAGCGGCTTCATGCTGGGCGACGGGGTATGGGAAGGTTTGCG
>CALHLW010000038.1 GCA_938034615.1 uncultured Neomegalonema sp.
GTCCTCAACGTCAATTTTCCGCCCTGTCCCGCCACCGATGTGACTGGCCTCGCCGCCGTGCGACAAGGCACCCGTGCGATGCACGAGGTCTTTACCGATGATCGCGATGACGGGCGCGGCAAATCCTACCATTGGGTGCGCTTTCGGCGTGACGCTGGGGATGCCCCCGCCGATACCGATCTTGGCGCGATGGCGGCAAGGCAGATTGCCGTTACGCCGATCCGGGCCGATTTCACCGACGCCGCCTCGCTCGACCTCCTCGCGGATGCACTCGCGCGATGACGCCGGAAATCGAGGAATTTCTTGGGAAGCTGCATGATGACGGCGTCACCGATCCGAAGGTGCTGGATGTCATGGTGCGCATCCCGCGCGAGCGATTCGTGGAAGCACAACTTGCCCACCGCGCCTATGATAATCTGCCCCTGCCCATCGCCTGTTCCCAGACGATCAGCCAGCCCTCCATCGTCGGATTGATGACGCAGGAACTCGGCCTCGACAGCCGCATGAAGGTTTTGGAGGTGGGCGCAGGTTCCGGCTACCAGACCGCGATCCTTGCCTCTCTCTGTCGCCGGGTTTATGCGCTCGAACGCCATGAAACCCTTGTTGATCAGGCGCGTGAGCGTCTTTCCTCCCTTCACATCACGAATGTGATTCTCGCCCATGGCGATGGATCGGAGGGCTGGGCGCTACACGGGCCCTTTGATCGCATCCTCGTTGCCGCCGCTGCGGAAGACCCGCCACAGCCATTACTCGATCAACTGAAGGTGGGAGGTGTAATGATTCTGCCCATCGGCGAAGAAGGATCGCTTCAGCAACTCATCAAGGTAACACGCGGTGTTAAGGAATTCACCTATGATGAACTAATATCTGTGCGTTTTGTGCCACTATTGCACGGATTCAGATAAATAATCTTCTTTTGGGAATTCTCTCGTTTAAGCATTTCTTAGGTCAGGTAGACTTTACTCGGCACATCTTATCGGTGAGAGGGGTCTACCATGTCGCGTCCCATGCGTCCCAACGGAATGAGCCGGGCTTATGCCTCCGTAAGCGTGATTGCTGTCCTTGGCTTGCTGGCAGGGTGTTCGCAGCCTGCCTCCTACGCCACCGTCGATCTGGGTGGAAGTTACGCGGGTAACGCCCCGCAGGCCTACAGTCCGCAATCGGGCCAGCCGGTTTACCAGTCAACGCAGGTCTACACGACGCCATACGACACCGGCTATGCACAGCCGCAGCTCGTCTATCGTGATGCACCGCAGAATCAGGTAGCCTCGCTCGCGCCGGTTTACGGTAATCCCTACAGCCAGCCGGTCCAGCAGAGCTATCCGACCTTCGGCCAAGTCGGCCAAGGACCGGTCCTGACAGACGAGACGATTCTTCGGAGTGATGGATTCGTCGATGTTGGGGCCTATGAAGGCACTCGGACGGCGACGCTTGCCCCCGGCGCAGGGTCCATCGGTTATGACCGCATGACGGTCGTCAGCGATGTGCCGGAGTATCTGCCCGCTGCCCCGCAAGCTTTCGCGCAGACTGCTCCCTTTGCCGAGCCGATCCCCTTTGCCGAACCGATCCCGCTCGTCGAGCCAGTAATCGCCGAGGTGGTGCCGCAAGCACCTTCGATTGCAATGATCGAAACCGGCGAACTGCCCTCACTGCCCGAGTATTCGGCTGCACCCGTGGCGGTCCAGCCACCGGCTATTGCCGCTGAAGACGTTGCGCAAGACTATGCCAATTTCGTCGCCGACTCCTATAGCCCGGTTGCCGAAATGGTCGTGCCGCAGAACGCCCCTCTTGCTCCGATGATCGAATCGACGCCGCTCGGTCTGATGCAGAGTGAAGCTCAAACCTTCGCCGGTTTAAGTCCCTTGCCCGGACGGGACGATCCGCAGGGCGTCGTCGATTACTACGACCTGCGTAATGGTGCGTCGGATGGTACGGTGCGCGAAGCGGGCCTTGCGACGGCTGTGCCTGCACCTCAACCAACAGCGCGGGCTCCCAGCGTTCCCAATGGCCGAGGCATCAGGCTGCCCCAGGCATCGACGGAATATCCGCGTCCCTACGATGGAATGCCTCCCGGCTTCTTCCCGACTTACGAATTTCCGTCCGGTGGCGATCTGATCTCCGAAGCGGCACCTGTCCAGCAGAACCAGCAATTCGCGGCATTTGAGCCGGACCCTGCACTCGTGCAATCGTTTGCGCAGCCCGTTGCCTTCGACCCTTCGGTGATCAATTCGCCGGATCAGGCATCGACGCGCGTGTTCGGCAGCCTCGACCATACGATCCGGGCAGGGGACACGCTCTACAGCATCTCGCGGCTTTACAGCGTCACGCCTGAAGCGATTGCACAGGCGAACGGCATTGCTCTGTCGGGCACCATCTTTCCGGGGAATGTGATCTCCATTCCGGCGGATGAGATCAACCAGGGCCCGGAGACTCTTGGTGATGCGCCGGTCGTGGTTCTCCAGACTGCCGAGGCTGCACCCACAAGCACCTTTACGACTGATCTGACGGATCAAGCCGCCTCGATGGTCGATATTTCCGAGCTCGCCCGTATGTTCCGCGAGCGCGAGGATGGACAGTTCGGTGCCGAAATGCCGATTATCAGCGCGGAGGCGGGTGCCGCGATGCGGGGCCGTCCCGATCTTAGCCCGACCGAGTATATTGGTGAACCGCAGGGCTCGATGGCCGTTCCGGCCACAGCCGTCATCACCGAGCCTACGCCCGTCTCGATATCGCGCGGCTCCTACGCATGGCCGGTCCATGGTGAGGTCTATCGTCTGTCACAGGGGGCAATCGAGATCGATTCTCCCATGGGGCAGGCTGTCGCCGCCACCGCAGCCGGTCGCGTCGTCGATGTCCAGAACGGCTCGCGTGGATATCTCGTTGTCATCGAGCACGATGATGGCTGGCGCAGCCTCACTCTCGGCCTCGGCAATGTGACGGTACAGCAGGGACAGCGGGTGTTCGGAGGCGCAAC
>CALHLW010000039.1 GCA_938034615.1 uncultured Neomegalonema sp.
GCTTCAGGCCCGCTCGACTCGGCAGTGATAGCAATTGTTCGACGCCGAACGGACATGGACGAATGCCACGTCCTCCTGCGCGAGCAGGTCTTGCGCCCGTGCCGCAATCCCCTCTTTCGGGATAACACCGCCAGTCCCGTAGATGATCCGTTCATCCCTATCGTAACCCCGCACGATATAAGACGGGCTGTATAGTACCGGCGGCAAGGCCGCGCTTCCACCTCCGGCCTTACAGGTCTTCGCGCAGAGGAAGATCGGCCCCGTTTCCGTGTAGGGATGCAACGCCTCGAAGGGCCGATGCGCCAGCACGAGATACTCCTCATCCTCCGGGACGAATTCCAGACAGTGACGACAGGGGATGCCGCTCCCATCCGACACACGCCGTTCAGGGGTATGTCCGTAGGAATCCGGTTTGCCCGCTTGCAGGGCGCGCACGGTGTCTGTGTTCATGGGGATGAATGTGATGGTCATGGCAGGTCTCCTTTTATGGAGAACTCGCCCGTAATCACTCGCCGCGCCACCCGATTCCTGCGCCGCTTTTTCTATGCGTCCTCGTGCGTGATTAGATCGAGGGGCAGGCCGGGGGCCGTCTTGCTGGAGCGGACGACGAGTTGGGTCCGGACGCTGGCGACATTGGGTGCGGCGGTCAGATCATCGGTCAGAAACCGCTGGAAGCTGGACAGGTCCGGCGCAACACAGCGGAGCAGGAAATCCACTTCGCCATTGAGCATGTAGCAATCTCGAACCAGCGGCCACTCCTGCGCCTGCTTCTCGAAGGCGACGAGATCGGGACCAGCCTGACTCTTGAGACCGACCTGAGCGAAGACCATCACATCGAATCCCAGCGCCCGCGCATCGAGATCGGCATGGTAGCCGCGCACCAGTCCCGCTTCCTCCAACGTGCGGACGCGCCGCAGGCATGGCGGTGCCGAAATCCCGACCCGCCGGGACAGTTCCACATTCGTCATGCGACCGTCTGCCTGCAACTCAGCAAGGATCTGCCGGTCGATGGCATCGAGTTTCAAGGCGGGCATGGCCCCTCCGGTCTGGTTCCGGCGCGCAGTCGCGGGTAGCGTGCGCGAAACGAAGGATAAGACTTCGCCCAGCTTAGAACATACCCGAGGCGCACTTGGCGAAAGAAAATGATGCAAACGGGCCGGAACGCGACATATTTTCCGCACCCCCCCGTATCCTCGCCCTGACGGACGGACGCGCTGGCAATGTGGCGATGGCCGAAGGGGTGGCGCAGGCGGTTGCACGGCATACCGGAGGGGCGTGGGATTCGCTGCCCGTCGCCGTGCCGCGCACCCTCTCGGCACTGCCGCCGCGCGTGTGGTCAATGCTGCCAGCGTCGATGGCGCTGGGGCAGGTCGTGTTGCCGGAAGCAAATATCGTGATCGGGGCCGGTCGACGGGTCGCACCGCTGGTGGAGGCGTTGGAACGGACAGGTCGGGCGCGGGGTGTGCAGGTGCTCGACAGCGGCATCCCGCCAGCACGGTTCGCCGCCGTCGTTGCGCCCGTTCATGACAAGCTGACGGGGCAGAATGTCGTCACGACGCTCGGGTCGGTGCATCGGATCACGCCCGAATGGCTGGACCAGGGACGCGAGGAGTGGCGGGAGACCTTCGCCGCCCTGCCCTCTCCCCGGATCGCCGTGCTGCTGGGCGGAGCGACGAAGCGACGGGCTGTTACGCCGAAGCGGATCGAGGCGCTGGCGACGGACCTTGCTGCTCTCGGCGGCTCCCTACTCATCACGGCATCCCGGCGAACCGGGGCCGAGAATGTCGCGCGGCTCCAGGTGGCACTACCGGAAGCATGGTTCTGGGACGGGATCAGCCCCAATCCCTATGCAGGAATGCTGGCATGGGCCGATGCCGTCATCGTGAGCGACGACAGCGTCAATATGATGTCAGAAGCCGCATCCTGCCCCGCACCGGTCGCCGTCTGGCCGCTCTTGCAGGAAGGCGGGAAGATCGCCACGTTCCGGGACGCGCTCTATGCAGCAGGAGTGGCGCACGCATTCTCGGGCAAGCTGCCCGAACGCAACGCCCCGCCACTGACCGAGACGGAGCGGGCGGCACGGGAAGTGGTGGCGCTGCTGGGTCTTCGGGGCTAGAGACGCGCGAGATATACGAACGGAGACGACGACCATGGCCGACACGCTGCACACACGGGTACTCATCATCGGCTCCGGCCCTGCCGGATACACCGCCGGGGTCTATGCCAGCCGGGCGATGCTGGAGCCGGTGCTGGTCGAGGGCATTCAACCGGGGGGGCAGCTCACCATCACGACGGAAGTCGAGAACTGGCCCGGCGATACCGAGGTGCAGGGACCGGACCTGATGGTGCGGATGCGCGCCCATGCCGAAGCCGTGGGGACGAAACTCGTCAGTGACCACATCATGTCGCTCGATCTCTCTAAGCGGCCCTTTACGGCAGTGGGTGATACCGGCACCATCTATACTGCCGATGCCGTGATCCTCGCGACGGGCGCGCAGGCGCGGTGGCTCGATCTGCCGTCGGAGGAGAAATACAAGGGATTCGGCGTGTCGGCCTGCGCCACCTGCGACGGCTTCTTCTATCGCGGCAAGGAAGTCTTGGTGATCGGGGGCGGCAATACCGCGGTTGAAGAAGCGCTGTTCCTGACCAATTTCGCCAGCAAGGTGACGCTCGTGCATCGGCGCGATCAATTGCGGGCGGAGAAAATCCTCCAGAAACGCCTGCTCGAACACCCCAAGGTCGAGGTTCTCTGGGATCATGTGCTCGAGGAGGTGCTCGGCACCGACAAGCCGAAGGGTGTGACCGGCGCGCGGCTTGCCCATGCCGAGACCGGCAAAACGAAGGAGGTCGAATGTGCGGGCGTCTTCATCGCCATCGGCCATTCGCCATCATCGGAGCTGGTAACGGATCAGTTGGAGACCCATCACGGCGGCTACGTGATCGTGGAGGCGGGCAAGACCGCCACGGCGATTCCGGGCGTCTATGCCGCCGGGGACGTAACGGATCATGTCTATCGACAGGCCGTGACCTCCGCCGGAATGGGCTGCATGGCCGCGCTGGAAGCGGAGAAGTTTTTGTCCGAGGACGATTCGGGGATCAAGGGCTGGGGGTAGCCTTTCAACTCTCCGGCAGCGCCTCGATCAACGTCGCATCGTTGAAGAACAGGGCTTGGGACACCGCCGCCTCGACATTGCTCCGCTTGAACGGCTTGGTGATGAGAAAGGCCGGTTCGGGACGCTCGCCCGTCAGGAAGCGTTCGGGATACGCGGTGATGAAGATCACCGGCATCGCATGATCCGCGAGGATATCGCGCACGGCGTCGATCCCGGAGGAGCCGTCCGCAAGCTGGATATCCGAGAGAATCAGGTCCGGGGGCGTTTCGCGGGCCATCTTGACCGCCATGTCCCGCGTGGAGGCGATGCCGGTGCATTCATGGCCGAGTTCGGTGACGATGGAACGGATATCCATCGCGATGATCGGTTCGTCCTCGATCACGAGAACCCGTGCGCGGGTCTGGGCGCGAATCGTCTCCAGCCCGGCATCGTAGAGTGCCTGCGCCTCGGCTTCCGATACGCTCAGGATCGCGGCGATATCGTCCATTCCGAAATCTTCCAGCGCGCCGAGCAGGAAAGCCTGCCGTGCCTCTGGCGCGATCTGGTCCAGACGCTTTCGCGCAGCCCCTTCCAGCGCGGAGCCTTCATCAACATCGGCGCCGTCTATCTCGACCCAGACCGAGCGGAAGGTCTTGAACAGCGCCGCCTTGGGCGACAAGGTCCGGTCGAAGGCTGATGCATCGGCAACCAGCGCCTCCAACGTCGTCATCGTGAAGAGATCGCCGCGCTGCTGACTACCCGAAAGCGCGCGGGCATAACGGCGCAACATAGTCAAATGCGGTGCGACGGCAGCGTGAAGATCAGGAGCGGTATCGTTTGCCATGGATGTTTCGGCCTGTCTTTGAGTCAAACGTGACGGTGTATTAATCGGTAATCACTCATAAGGTCTATCTTACATGGAACCATTCCGCTTCGAGATTCATTAAATACCGCTACAGAACACATTTTTGCAATCTGGCGGGTACTCGATGAGCGACAATCAGGATCGGCAGCATTGCGCGAGCAACGAACAGCGCGAGGAAGACTCGATCTCTCGCAATCTCAAGCGGGCCTATGACAACGTCGCGAACGAACCCTTGCCTGATTCCCTGCAATCCCTGCTGGATCAACTAAGGCAGGGCGGACAGCGCGAATGACCGACCCCGATCTCCGTCAGGAGGAATTGGTTGGCCATGTCCCCGCGCTCCGAGCTTTCGCGCGCAGCCTCGCAAACGATGCATCCCACGCCGACGATCTGGTGCAGGAAACCGTGCTGAAAGCCTGGAGCAACCTCGACAGCTACGCCGAGGGAACGAATATGCGGGCATGGTTGTTCACCATCCTTCGCAACACGTTCTATTCCGAATTTCGAAAATTCCGCCGTGAAGTGGAAGATGTCGATGGGAAATTCGCCGCTCAGGTGCCTGATCGCGCCGCCCAGGACGGGATCATGGATATGCGCGATTTCGAGCGTGTGTTCGCGCAGCTTCCTGCCGATCAGCGCGAGGCGCTGACGCTCGTGGGTGCCTCGGGTCTGACCTATGAGGAAGCATCGGCGATCTGCGGCTGTGCCGTAGGGACGGTCAAGAGCCGCGTGAATCGCGCACGGGCAAAACTGGCCGAAATGCTTGGAACCGAGGAAATGATCGACGAGGCTGCCGTCACCCCGGACCTTTGATGCGATGGCCGAGTCTCTGAACAAGCAGGCTGATGCAAGTCAGCCCAAACCTCTCAGCCTGCGTCTTCAGGTCGCGCTGCTCCTCGCTTTTGCCACCCTGCCAGTCGGCGTTCTGGCGGTGGCGCAGGGTTATGCGTCCTTTTCCGACACTCAACGATTGCAGCGGGCCTCGCTGGCCAGCGATGCGTTCAAGGAAAGTGCGCGCGAGCAAGGCATGATCCGCGAAGCCTTTGGCGTCCTCGATGCGCTGAATTCCCAGATAGACCCCAGTATGCCGCCAGACGAGTGCTCGGCCCAGATGCGCAGGTTCGTCACGGCGCATTCGCAGGTCAGCTTTGCCGGGATGGGAGGCGAAGACGGGTTCATGCGGTGCGGATATCCCCTTTCCGACCCCTTCGATCTGCGAGGGACGCCGGAATACGAGCGCTTCATTGACCATCCACGCCGAACGGTGACGGTCTACCAGAAGGGCGCGATTTCCAAGGTACCGGTCGTCACCATCAGTATTCCGATGATGCGCGAAGGTCGCCTCGTCGGGTCGCTTTCCCTCTCTTTGCCCAGTGTCTACATGGTCTGGGCCAATGCGCCGGAGCGCCATTCGACTTCGCATTTTGCCATTCTCGACGCAGAAGGCAAGACGGTCGCTTGGGAAGAAGGCGTCGCCAAGGGCGGATGGTTGCCGGATGCGGAGGGCTTGTCAGATCTGTTGCGCCGTTCCGGGGGGCCAATCGTCGCGACGGCAGCCTCAGGAGAAGAGCGAATCTACTCGATTACGCCGTTGTTCGAGCGCGATATCTTTGCCGTATCGAGCTGGTCAGAGGATCAGGTGACGGGAAGGTTTACCCTGCCCCAGATGTTACTGTTGCTGCTGCCGCTCATCATGTGGGCGCTGGCAGTGACGGTCGCGTATTTCGCGGTGGACCGCTTTGCGCTGCGCCATGTGGTCTATCTCGACCGGCTGGTGAGCGCCTATGCCCGCAGCGGGCGGAGCTTGCGGGCGAGCGGGATGCGCGATGCCCCTCTCGAATTCGCCGCGCTTGGCGAAAGCTTCGATACCATGGCTCAGGAGATCGAAAGCCGCGAAAACGATCTGCGGCGCTCGCTGGACGAAAAAGACGCGCTGCTCAAAGAAGTCTATCACCGGGTTCGAAACAACCTTCAGATGATCGTCAGCCTGATGAACCTGCAATTGCGCGAAGTGACGGGAGAGCAGGAGCGGGAAACACTGTTGCGGTTACAGGATCGCGTTCTGGGACTTTCCGCCGTCCATAAGCGGCTATCGGAGGCCGAATGGGCCGATGCAATCCGGCTCGACACAGTGCTGCAAGAGATCGTGGGCATTTCGCAAAGCGGGCGGGATCAGCGCCCCGGCACGGTCACGGTGACGTTCGACATGATCGAGCATGTGGAGGGTCCGGATCGCTCGATCCCGCTGGCCCTGTTCACGACCGAAGCGGTCGCAAACGCCTTCAAGCACGGGCTGGGACCGGAGGGAGACGGCTGGTTGCGAGTCGCGCTGCGCGACGCCGGGGATGGGATGCTGGAACTCTCGGTGGCCAATGCGCTGATCCGGCAAACTCACGCACCGGGGCGCATCGGCCTTGGCACACAACTGATCGACAGCTTTGCGATGCAGTTGCATGGGCGAATCGAGCGCGAAAGCACCGAGGACGACCATACGATCCGCCTGTTCTTTCCGCGTGTCGACTGCCCATCAACCTCTCCCCTCTCATGACAAAGAAGGAAGGAGTCGCAATCGCGATCAGTTGATTGCAGGGTTCGCTTCTGCGGTCTCCGTATCCGCACTGTTTTCCTGCTGAGAGCGACGGCTGAGTTCGCGGCGGTAGAGCGCGACGAAATCGACCGGATCGAGCATCAGAGGAGCATAGCCGCCATCACGGGTTATGTCTGCGATGATCCGCCGCGCAAAGGGGAACAGGATACGCGGACATTCGATCAAGAGCAGCGGCTCGAGCATCCGCGCTTCGTAGTTCGTCACCTCGAACACCCCGGCATAATCGAGCGAGATTTCGTAGAATTCCTGCGTTTCGGTCTTCGACGATGCCTCGATGCGAAGGCCGACCATGAAGTCGGTCTCGGTGCGCTTGCCCGCATCGACATGGATATTCACGGTTACGCTCGGCTGACCTTCAGGGGTCTGGAGCGCCCCTGCATTGCGGAAGGTCATCGCGCGCACGAGTTGTGCCTTGATGCTGATGTTCGGGGCTTGCGGCTGCGCTGGCTGCGCGGCGGCTTGGGGGTTTTCTTCAGCCATGTTCGGATATCCTTCTGGAGCGTCTTTGGAAACCGGCTAACATGCGGCGTACAGGCTTTGCAACGCATCACCCCTATCGCTAGCCGTCCGTTCGCCCTATATTGGGTGCAAAGGTTATCGAAAGGTGTCTCGCGTACGGCGTGACCCCTCTTCATCAGCTGTGCGGGAAGACCATGATCGAAATTATTGTCCTCGCCGCCGTCGCCGGGTTTTTGTTCCTGCGATTGCGCGATGCGCTGGGTACCAAGACCGGCCACGAGAACCCCGAGGAATGGTTCAACGGTAAATCTTCGCGTGGCGGAGACACGCCTGACCCCAATGACAAGGTGGTGCAGTTTCCCGGTCAGGATATGCAGTCACAGCCGATTCCCGACGATCACAGCGACGTGTCCAGCGTGGCCGATCTCGAAAGCCCGCTGGGCAAGACCCTGATCGCCGCCAAGGGCATCGAGCCGGAATTCAACGCCGTGCGTTTCGTCGAAGGCTCACGCGCGGCTTATGAGATGATTCTCATGGCCTACGAAACCGGCGACAAGGATACGCTTCGCCCGCTACTCGCGCCGGATGTGATGGATAGTTTTGAGGGCGCGATCGACTCCCGCAAGAACGAAGGTCTTTCCGTCGATGCCCGATTCATCGGGCTGAGATCCTCCAAGATCATGGATGCGCGGCTGGATGATGCGACCAACACCATCCAGATTGATGTGCGCTTCGATGCCGAGATGATCGTGGCCGTGCGCGACGCCAATGGAGAAATCGTCGAGGGCGACCCCGAGATGGTGCGCCGGATGAACGATCTTTGGACCTTCGAGCGGACCCTTGGCACCGATGATCCGTCTTGGGTGCTTGTCGAGACCGGCGACTGACCCGATGCGTGTTGCCCTTGCCAGCCTTTCGCTTCTGATCCTGCTCGGAGCCTGCGCGACGCACACGTCGCCGCAGGTCTCTGCCGGATCAACGCCACCCGCGGCCGATCCGGTCGCGACATCGCAAACCCCTGCGCAGACGCCCTCTCCGGCAGTGGTGGCAGGGCAAGGGGTGGCTCCCTATGAACCGCCGCCCTCGGCGGTAAACCTGACGGTCGCGCCCTTTGAGCCGATGCCCACCGCATCCGTTCCTGCGATAGCACCCTACGAACCGCCTTCTCCTCTCGTTCGTGCGCCGCTCGTCAAGACTATTCAGACCGTTCCGATCGTGCCTGCGCCGATGATCCAGCAGCCCGTCACGACGATGGAACCCATGATCGAGGTGCCGCAGGATCAGGTACAAGCGCTGTCGTTCAATGATCTGGCAGGCTGGACGGATGGCGATCATCAGCCTGTGCTCGTTGCTCTCAGCGACGCCTGCGAGAAGATTTCCGATGCCCCGGCGGATTCGGGTATCGGCGGGCAGCAGATCGGCGGGCGCCCCCTTTTCGGCACCGGCCTCGACTGGTCGGCCCCCTGCCGCGAGGCGCATTTCGCAGCGGATGCCACGGCGTATTTCGAGAAGCATTTCGTGCCGGTTTCCCTCGGTGGAGCCGATACGGGCACGGCCCTCTTCACCGCCTATTACGAACCGGAACTCAACGGATCACGCTGGCGCGGCGGCCCCTATCAGCATCCGCTCTATGCGCGCCCCGACGATCTGGAAAACGGCGTCCCCTATTTCGACCGCGCCGCCATCGATGCGGGAGCGTTGGCCGGACGGGGGCTGGAGCTTTTCTGGCTAGATGATCCGATTGCCAGTTTTTTCCTGCATATTCAAGGGTCTGGGCGCATCCGCCTTCCGGACGGCTCGATTGCGCGAGTGGGTTTTGCGGGCAAGAACAACCGCTCCTACAAGGCCATCGGCAAGACCTTGGTGGAATGGGGCGAGATGCCTCTGGAGGCCGTCTCCAAAAAAAGCATCGAGGACTGGATCACTGCGAACCCGGCTCGCAAGGATGCGTTGCTCGCCACAAACCCCTCCTACGTCTTCTTCACGGAGCGCGAGGAGTTGAACGCCGATCCAAGCCTTGGCCCTATCGGTTCCTTCGGTCAGCCCCTGCCCTCGCGGCGCGCTATCGCCATCGACCGGCGTTTCTATGCGCTCGGGATTCCGATGTGGGTGGATTTCGACGCGCCGGATGGACCAATGCGTCGCCTGACGCTGGCCCTCGATACCGGCGGGGCTATCAAGGGATCAAGGCGCGCGGATTTCTTCTTCGGTGCCGGTGCGACGGCGGGCAAGGCGGCAGGCGCGACCCGGACGAAGGGTCAGCTCATCGCCTTTACGCCGCGCTCGGCCTATGAACGGATCTTCGGTCCGATCTCATGAATCGCGGGGACCGGCGTACCCGGCGCGCGACGGAGCAGGAACTGTCACTCTGGCGGGCCGTGAATTCGGATACGGTCCTCTCGCGGATACGCGCGCAGATCACGCCGCCCGATGCCCCAGAGGGCAAACCCGCGCCGCAGCCGCGCATCCGACAGGTGCCGGTCGCAGAAGCCCCACGCCCCTTCGCGCGACCTGCACCGCCCGTGCTGACCCGGTTCACACCCAAGCCCACCGATGTCGAGCCACTGCGCGATATCACCCCCGGCCTCGACAAGCGCACGGCACGATCCCTGCGCCGGGGTGAGCGGGATCCCGACGCTCGCCTCGACCTGCACGGCATGACGGCAGATCGCGCCCATTCGGCGCTGAACCGCTTCATTCTCGATGCTCGTGCGCGGGGTCTGCGCTGCGTGCTGGTGATCACCGGCAAGGGACGGCGCTATACCCTGCCCTCCGAGAGCGGCTTTTCGATGGAACATCCCGAAGGTGTGCTACGCCGCGACGTACCACGCTGGCTGAACCAGCCCCCGCTGGCCGGGGCGACCGTCGGCATCTATCAGGCGCATCGTAAACACGGTGGAGACGGGGCCTTCTATGTCTATCTCCGCAAGGCGAAATGACGGCAGGACCGTATAGGCACTTGCAGCGGTATCTGCCCAAGGGCCTGTTCGGTCGCGCCCTGCTGATCCTGATCGTTCCCGTCATCCTGATCCAGATCACAGTCGCCCTCGTTTTCATCGAACGCCATCTCGACGGCGTCACCCGGCAGATGAGCGAAGCCATCGCCCGCGAACTGCGAAGCTTTGCCTCGGTCGTGGAGGCCCAGAGCGATCCGGCAGATATTGAGCGGATGGTAACGGAGCTATCCAGCGGGATCGGCTACGACATCGAGTTCTTGCCGAATGATTTCATCGACCCGCAGGAGCGGCGTCCCTTCTATCTGATCGCTGATCGCGCCATCATCGAAACATTGCAAAGCGAAACTGGCTATCCGATCAGTGTGAATACGCGACGCGGGGACAAGATCGTTCATGCAACACTCCAGCTTTCTGCTGGCGTGCTGCGGGTCGCACTGCCCAAGAATCGCCTCACCACACGCAACCCGCATTTTCTGCTGGTCTGGATGATGGCGGTATCGGTGTTCCTGATTGTCGTGGCCACCCTTTTCCTGCGCAATCAAGTGCGCCCGATCCGGCAATTGGCCACAGCGGCGGAAGCCTTCGGTAAAGGGCAAGCTGCACCGGTCTTCAAGCCATCGGGAGCCGAGGAGGTACGGCGTGCGGCGCTGGCCTTCACAACGATGCGCGCGCGCATCGAACGACAGATCGCCCAGCGGACGCTGATGCTGTCGGGGGTCAGCCATGACCTGCGTACGCCGTTGACCCGGATGCGCCTGTCGCTGGCAATGATGGAGGACGAGGAGGAAGGCGCCCGCTTGACCCGCGACGTGGCCGAGATGGAACGCATGGTAGACGGCTTTCTCGCCTTCGCGCGGGGGGAATCGGGCGAAACGCCGGAGCCGGTGGACCTGCATATGGTGCTGGAAACAATCGTGGCAGATGAGCGGGCGCTGGGACGCGCGGTGACGTTCGCATCACCCGAGGGAGACGCCACCCTTGCCCTGCGGCCCGATGCAGTGCGGCGATGCCTGCGCAATGTGGTGGAGAATGCAGGGAAGTACGGCGGCGGTGAAATCTGGGTGACGCTGAAAGCGGAGGCGCGCCGCGTGACCGTCGTGGTCGAGGATAACGGGCCGGGGATCGCGCCGGAGATGCGCGAGGAAGTCCTGCGCCCCTTTGTGCGAGGCGATGTGGCGCGCAATCAGGACAAGGGCGGCGGCTCCGGCCTCGGCCTCTCCATCGCCCTCGACATCGCCCGCGCCCATGGCGGCGATCTGACTTTGTCGCGCAGCGAGCATAGAGGATTGGCCGTGACGGTGAGTTTTCCGAGGTGACGCAGAGAATCGCGCGTCCGCAGCGATCGCTCGTTCCCGTTTGAAAAGAGAAGCAGGTAGGAACTGCTTCATTGTTTTACACTAAACATCAAAGCGATAGCATGAACACGACGGAGACTAAAACATGCACGTTGAGCAAAACGGCCCTGAGACAACCATCAGCAAGATGACACTCAAAGGATGCATAGCCGTGCGCTCGACTTGTGAAACGCAATTCCGGCACGCGCTTCAGATGCTGCAGGAATTGAGGGACCAGGCGGTCATCGAGAGTGAACGACAACGCATCGCCGGCAAGATCGATCGTCTCAACGACCGCTTCATGAATACTCCGCTCAGTCCTACGCAATCGAGCGGCGGAGTACTCTGATCGAACGCTTTGGTCTCAGCACCATATTCACCGTCTTTCTGAACTCTTCTTTTATGAAGGGCAGGCGCATCGTGGCACTCGCGCCAAGCATTTCACAAAATTCCAGCGGCGTTTCGTCAGCCGCTTGTCCATCGAGAACAATGATCGGCATTTGGGGGTCGACGTCCAGACCGTCTTCTTTCGTTTTCGAAAATCGAATCGCAATGATCGCGGTGGCACCACTGGTGTGAGTCACCCCGTTCTCCGACTGCGCAAAGAATTCCGTGACCAGCAAATCATAGTTTTCGTCATTGAGAGCCGTCAGGCAGGCAATCAAGTTCGTCGTCACCCGGACCGAATGCCCCATGCACACGAGTTCGTGGTTGATTTCGTCTGCCAAGGCGTCGTCATCTTCTAAAACGATCACATGCGCCATTTTATATACCTTTTTCACTCTAAACGATAACCGTCGAAAGTTCTTAACGAATCATTAAAATTGCTAAATCAATAAATTAAATTTATCGATAACTCATGAAAAAATGAGAATCGAACAATCGATAACAAAATAAAGTATCGAAATTCCGAATGTCGATATCCATTTTTAAGACATCTAATTGAAATAAACGATCTTTATAATGCGTCGTGTACAGTGATCTGAGCTGCTGAAATCGGGGCAGATTCTTTGAAAAGCTGTTACCGTGCATAATGCCCGCAAGGAGCATTATATCGGCCGCGTGCTGCAAACCGCGTGCGGCATAGGATGGGTCGGTACGCGAAAGGTATCGTTCCCTCCGTCGAATACCGCACCGCCTGTCACGAGGACATCCCTTGCCCGGTCTGACCCTGCTTCTTGCCATTGCGCAGATCGTGTTCTGGGGGGCGGGGTATTACGGGTTTGTCGCGCTGTTGCCCTTCTGGCGGGCGGGGACGGGATGGTCCTTGTCGGCGCTGGCGGGCGGGTTCACGCTGTCGTTGTTGGTGACGGCGGTGTTCTCGCCGGTTGCGGGGCGGTGGATCGACAAGGGCGGGGCTGTGCCGATGACGTTTGCGGCGGCGGCGCTGATGGCGGTTGCGCTGGTGGGTATCGCGGGGATGGGGGCGCTTTGGCAGTTCTACGCGCTCTGCGCGATGATCGGGGTGGCGAGGGCGGGACTGCTGTACGAGCCGTGCTTTGCCGTCCTGACGCGGCATATGGGAGCAGAGGCGAAGGGGCCGATTACGCGGGTGGCGCTGGTGGCGGGGTTCGCGACCCTGCTCGCCTTTCCGGCGGTCCATGCGATTTCGACGGCGTTCGGATGGCAGGTCTGCATGTTGGTGCTGGCCGCGCTCGTACTGTGCGTGGGGATGCCCTGTGCGGTGCAGGGATTTCGCCAGATCGAGCGGAATACGCCAGTGGTTGCGCAATCCACTCGCAAGGGGCGCCTGCCGGTGACGCAGGTGTTCGTTTTGCTGGCCATCGCCTTTGCATTGATCGGGATGAACCACGTCATGTTGATAACGCATATCCTGCCGCTCCTAGCCGAGCGGGGGGTGGCGGCGACGGTGGCCACGGGGGTGGCGGCGGCGTTCGGGCCGATGCAGGTGGTCGGGCGGCTGGCGATGGTGGCGAGCGAAGGACGGATGTCGGCGACGCGAACGGCGCAGATGTGCCTCATTGGGCTGGTGTTTGCCTCGCTGACACTGTGGCTGGCGGGGACGTCGGTGCCGATGATCGCACTGTTTGCGATACTGCAGGGTGCGGCTTATGGCGTGACGAGCATCGTGCGGCCCGTGCTGACACGGGAACGGCTGGGGCAGGCGGATTTCGGGCTAATCTCAGGGAGGATGGGAGCGGCGTTCATGCTGGGTTCCGCTGCAGCACCGCTGCTCGGCGGGGTGATCGCGGAACGCGCGGGGTATGATGCCTTGTTGCTGACCGCCGCTGCCTGTGCCGTTTGCGGGGCGCTGGCTCTCGCGGCGGCGGGGCGATACACGGGGGGCGGTGATGTCGCAGTCGCCTGACAACGCCGCCGATATAGATTGACGCCAAACCCAACGAAGACGGACCAGATGATCGTGCCTCCCACTCCCCGATGCCTCGCATGAGCGTGCTGCGCGTTCCGGGCTATCTGTGGCGGTTGGTGCGGATCGGAGGCACGATGGCGCGCTCCGGGGCGCTGGCGCGTATTCGCGCTTATCCTGCGCTGGGACGCGGGGCGCGCTGGGGCTTAAGAGCAGTCGAGATCGGGCTGCGACCCTTCGGCGCAAAGGGTGATCCGACACTGCCGCCCATGGCGAGGGCGTTCACGGCGCTGGGTCCAGCGGAGGTGAAGCTGGGGCAGATGCTCTCGACCCGGCCCGATGTGGTGGGGACCGAGGTGTCCGACGAATTGCGGGCCTTGCAGGATCGCGTGCCACCCTTCCCCGACGAGGAGGCACAGGCCATGGTGGCGGCGGAGCTCAATGCCCCGCTCGACACGCTGTTCACGCGCTTCGATCCGGCGATTGCGGCGGCCTCCATCGCGCAGGTGCACAAGGCCGTGACGCCGGAGGGCAAGACCGTGGCGGTGAAAGTGCTGCGCCCCGGCATCGAGCGGGATTTCCTGCGCGATATCGAGGCGTTTCGCTTCGTGGCGAAGGTGGTGGAGCGCGTGCTGCCTTCCTCGCGCCGGTTGAAGCCTGTCGCCGTCTACGACCATTTCGAACAGACGACACGGATCGAACTGGATCTGCGGCTGGAGGCGGCGGCAGCGGCAGAGTTCGGGGCAAACACGGCGGATGATCCGCACTTCATGGTGCCGGGGATCGACTGGGCGCGCTCGTCGCAGCGGGTCATGACATCGGACTGGATCGATGGGACACCGATCTCGGATCGCGCAGCGCTGGTGGCGCAGGGGGTCGATCCAGTCAAGCTGGGCACCCGCGTGATTCAGTCGTTCCTGCGGCAAGCCCTGCAAGACGGATTGTTCCATGCCGACATGCATCAGGGAAACCTGCTGGTGGACCGGCAGGGCCGGATCGTGGCGCTGGATTTCGGGATCATGGGACGGCTCGATCCGCTGACACGGCGATTCTATGCCGATATCCTGCTCTCGTTCCTGCGGCGCGATTACGAGCGGGCGGCGCGAGTCCATCGGGAGGCAGGGTATCTGCCCGCTGATCAGCCGCTGGATGTGTTTGCGCAAGCGTTGCGCTCGGTGGCGGAACCGATCTTCGGGCTGGGGGCGAAGAATATCTCGATGGCCCGGTTGCTCGGGCAACTCTTCGCCGTGACCGAACGGTTCGGGATGGAGACACAGACGCAGTTGATCCTGCTCCAGAAGACCATGGTGATGGTCGAGGGGGTCGCGCGCGATCTGGACCCGGACGTGAATATGTGGAAAGCCGCGCGACCCGTGGTGGAAGAATGGATGCGGCGAAATCTGGGGCCGGAGGGGATCGCTCGCGACCTCAAGGCGACCGTCGACGTGCTGTCGGGGCTAGGGCCGCGTTTGCCGGAGGCGGCGGAGCGGCTGGTGATGCTGCTCGACCGGCGGACCGATGAGGCCGGGCCGTTCGCGCCCCCCGCGCCGGTGGTGCAGGTGAAGACCGCGCTGTGGCCGGTGGTGTTCGCGGGGCTGGTGGGCGGTGTCGTGGGTGCGGGGATGATGGTGCTGTTGGTATGGTGACGGAATGACGGATTACGAGGAAATCGGGGCGCGGATCGATTCGCTGATCGCGGGGATCGACGACGAGGTCGCACGGATGGCCACTGTCGTTTGCGAATTGCACCATTCGGTCGAGCGGTTTCATTGGACCGGGTTCTACCGCGTGACGGCCCCCGGAATGCTGACGGTGGGGCCTTATCAAGGTGGGCATGGCTGTCTGAGTATCCCCTTCTCGCGCGGGGTCTGCGGAGCGGCGGCGCGGACGCGTGAGACGCAAGTGGTCGAGGATGTGGATGCCTTTCCGGGCCATATCGCCTGTGCGTCCAGCACCCGGTCGGAGATCGTGGTGCCGGTCTTTCGGGCCGATGGCGCAGTGATGGCAGTGCTGGATATCGATTCAGACGATCCGGCCGCTTTCGATGCGAAGGATGCGCAGGCGCTGGAAGCGATTTGTGCGCGGGTATTCAGCGGTTACAGCGAAACCCGATCAAATTGAGCATCCAAGCTGATCGGGTATCGCTCTGGTTGAAACAGGTGACTCCGGCCGCGGATTGTGGTTCAATATGAAACACATTCATGCGAGGTGCTCCAATGGATATCTCAAAAGCGGCGGGTCTACCGGCCTCCGACACCAAGGGCAAAGGCGGTTCTTTCGCCGAAGCATTGGGCGAGGAAAGCCCTGTCAGTGCTGCACCGCAGCTCAGTTTTGCCTCTTTCAAGTCGTCTCAAGCAGTGGATCTGGCCGCTGGTCTCGGCTCAATGTCGCCGGACTTCATGCCGGCGGCAGGGGAAGGGATGCTTGGTGCCATGGGCATGGCCGAGGGTGCCGCCGACGCGATGCGGCGCTACGAGGAAGAGATGAACCATCTCACAGGCGACAAGCTTAATGGCCTTTTGTAATCTACCCGATTGCCACGCGCGCTACTGAAACCACTCGCTCCATCCCTCTTCGTACAATCGCGGGAGGGGTTGATCAAACAGGGTCGCCGCCTCGCTGTCGATCTGCGCCATATCTGCCGGAAAGCGGCGCATCGCCGGAAAGGCGTCTTCGTCGAGAAACCGCAGCCCCTCGGGCAACGCACGGCGCGGTTCCGGTGAAAGACGCGCTCCGGCGATGACGAACCCCCATTCCCCGAAACTCGGAATATAGGCGTGATACGGAATCGTCGTCAGCGTCCGCGCCCCCGAAAACGGGTCGAGCGTTGCCGCGAGGGTCGCCTCCACCGTCCAGAATGCCTTGCGCGCATAGAGTGGCGAGGTCGCCTGCGTGACGATCACGCCCCCCGCCGCCATCCGCGAGATCAGCGTGGAATAGAAGGCACGGCTGTAGAGCTTGGCCACCGCCAGATCTTTGGGGTCCGGCAGGTCGAGGATCGCCACATCGAATGGCTCGGTCCCGTCTTTCAGATATTCCCACGCATCGGCATTGACGATCTCAACGCGCGGATCGGCCAATGCGCCGCCATTGAGGGGGGCCAGCGCCGGGTGATCGCGGAACAGGGCCGTGACCTCCGGGTCGATATCGACCAGCACGACCTGTTCCACCTCGTCGTAGCGCAGCACTTCCCGCGTCGCCATGCCGTCACCACCGCCGAGGATCAGCACACGCACGAGGCGCGGCGC
This sequence comes from uncultured Neomegalonema sp., assembly GCA_938034615.1. GTDB lineage: Bacteria > Pseudomonadota > Alphaproteobacteria > Rhodobacterales > Rhodobacteraceae > JAHDDY01. The sequence goes on from CALHLW010000039.1 coordinate 16,893, forward strand.
GCGGGTCATGGCAGGGTGAACCAGTGATTCGTGATAGCGGTGCTCGTCCAGCGTATCGAACTGGATCGAGGCATTGAGGAAAAGCTGTACCCGTTTGCCGTCGCGCGCCACGACCACCCGCTGATAGGGCGTATCGCGGGCCAGCACGATCTCGTTTTCGTAGAGCCGTCGCTCCATGCCCCCCAGCACCGCCTCACTCTGCCATGCCCCAATTCCGACTGCGAGGACCGCCAGCGCAAAAGCTACCCGCAAGCCCGCCCCGCATCGCGCCCGAAACAGCCATAGCCCCATTGCCGCCACGACCAAATTAACCGCACCAAGCAGGAACGATGCTCCCATCAACCCAAGCTGCGGCACCAGCACCAGCGGGAACAACAGCGCGGCCGCCAGCGCACCGATATAATCCGCCGTCAGCACGTTCGAGACCGTCACCTTCAGCGCATCGCGCCCTTCGAGGATGCGGATCACCAAGGGGATTTCGAGGCCGACCAACGCCCCGATAGCCAGCGACACGAGGAACAGGAATGCGGTGTAGTTCTCGATCAGGGCAAAGGCCGCAAACAGGATCATCGCGGAGAATCCGCCGATCAGGCCCAGCGCGATCTGCGCCCCCACGAAGGTCGTCTCCGGGTCGGTAACGTGCCGCGAGAGATATGCACCGATCCCCATGGCCGTCATGAAAAGGCCGATGACCAGCGAGAAATGATAGACGCTGTCGCCGAGCAGATAGCTCGACACCGACCCCGCCACCAGTTCATAGACCAGCCCGCAGACCGCGATGACGAAGGTGGCTCCAAGCAGGGCAAGATCGGTGGCGCGGGATTTCTGAGTGGTCACGGGTGGCCCTCACCCGGCATCAAAGATGCCTGCCTCTCCCACGGAAGAGGTATTCGAGCAGACCGCGCCTTACCTCTCCCTTGGGAGAGGCCGGAGCCTGCCGCAGGCAGGATAGCCTTCAACTGTTGATGACGTTCGCGATCAGGATGGCCAGCGAGATCATCACCGATCCCATCACGATGGCCACCGCCGTATTGGCCTTGCCCGACAGCTCCTCATGCAGTGAGAACGGGGTCAGCATGTCGATGATGACGTAGCTGACGATCATCAGCACCAGCCCGAGAAAGGCGTAGAAGACCGTCGCGATCACCTCGGCGATGGAAATGGCGGACCCTATGTCCATGGGATGTCCTTTCGTGGTGAAGGAGCGATCATTTCACGCCCCCGATATAGCCGACGCGCCCGCCGCTGCCGGAGCGGATGGAATTGGCGATCTGTTTGTCCTCGCCCCCGATGCCGTAAACGCCCGCATAGGTGGCGGCCCCGGTCGCGAGCGAAAAGACCACGAACACGATTCTCGTCATCTGAGTGAACCGCAATCAATATGAGTCAAAAATTGCCCCAAGAGTGGGCATTCTTTGACATGTCGTGGCTCAATCTGATCGCGGTTCACTCTAATCATCCTCGTCGTCTTCATCATCGCCCCAGCGTTTCGCCTCAAACCGCGCAGAGCGGAACCACAGGCTCAACCAGCATAGTGCGAAGAAAATCGTCAGGCCGAAGAGATATCGCGACAGCATCACGTTCTCGCGCACCTCCACCTTGACCGGAAGGCGCGCGGATTGCGGATCGCCGGTGGTGATCACCAGGCGATAGGCTCCGGCGGCAGGGGGCTTGAAGCGGAACGTCGCGGTCTGCGAGCCTTCGGTCCAGCGCCCGTCGCTGTCATAGCCTTCGTAAAATTCCATGCCCCCGTCGAATTCGGCGACCGTCTCTTCGGATTCTTCGTGGATCAATTCCATATCGTACCACGACCACGAATTCACGACATTCGCCGTCAGGCGCACCTCCGCCAGACGGCTGGGGCGGTCGAGCGGAAACACCAGCGAGCCGCCCTTATCCGTATCGACGATCACGGTCTCGGTGATCTTGTTTCCAGCCCCGATAGCGAGAAAGGCCAACCCGAGAACCAGGGCGATGGGGGCGAACAGCTTGCCTGCCTTCGAGAGCGCCGTGTGAAGCGACCCCGGCAAGAACGGCTGGATCGCATGAACCGTCCACGCGCGTGGAAAATTGTCCTCCACGTCGAAGGCCGCCAGTGTCTCCCGGCGATCCAGATAAGTGCCGAACTCGAATTCCGTCTCGTTGTCGCCCATGACCACCGAATAGCCATGGGGCGGGTCGATGGACTCGATGACCTGCGTCCGGTCGCCGAGGGCCGGCACCCAGGTCAGTTCACCCTCGAGATAGGTAATCCGCGCGACATATTGTTCGAACATGCGGAAGGAACGGCCAGCGGCAGCGAGCGGAGCCTTATAGGCGAAATTGCCGCTCGCTTCGGGCATGTCGCGGGTCTTGCGCGAATGGGTGATATGGCCGTCCGACCATGTCATCCAGCTATAGCCGTGGGTGGGGCTGTAGAGTTGATAGTTCGTCCAGCCATAGGTGTAGCCCTCGATCACGGCGTCCACACCGACGATGCCCACGATGGTCTGCTCGACGCCCATGATCTCGCCGGTCATGCCGATCTGGAACGGGCCTTCGGGACGCTGCATGTCGCGATAGAGGGCCAGCAGCCGATACTCGTCGTGCTGGTCCATGACCGCGCCGCAGTAATTGCAGATCAGCGCTTTGGCCCGATGCCCTGCCAATGCAGGCAGGGGCGAGCCGCAGGCGGTGCAGTTGATCGCAGAAACACGAGAGTCGGAGGG